>NZ_JAWHNU010000033.1:47653-66886 GCF_032582135.1 Pseudomonas syringae group sp. J309-1
GATGAATGCGGTTTACTTTAGATCGCGTCCAGCCCAATCGCGAGCAAGCTCGGCTCCCACAGATCAGCTCCCTGGCATCAACCTCAAGGTGCCTTGTGCATTCTTCGCCACATCCTCTTCGCTCAGATGCTGCGGCACGTATTCGCCGTTGATGTAGGTCTGTGCCTGATCCGAATAATGCTTGTCGAACAGCACGCCGCTCTGCCCGACGGGGTTGATGCCGAGTGCGTGGGCCGGGTCGGCGAAGTCGATCAGGCGGCGGGTTGAGGGGCCGTAGGTCACTGGCCAAGGCGCAGGTCCGATGCGTGACGAAAGATTGTTCGGCACTTCATGAGTGCCTGGCGCTGCGAACGGACCGACGTTTAATAGCGTATCCAGCGGCTTTTGCGTGCCCAGCGGATGAGCGTGGGTCAGGGTGTGGGCTTTGCCCCAGCGCCATTCGTCCGCGTTGAGCCCATAGGTGGATTTCAAGTGCGACACCGTGGCGTGCCACGCGACTTTGACGGTGTTGGCGCGGTTCTCTTCAAACGGCGAATTGCGATTGTTCCACCACGGCGAGCTGGCGTCGGCGGCTACGCGGGGCAGGGCAGCATCAATCACTCTTGTTGATAGCAGCGTTTCGAAGAGACCATCGCCCAGCTCATCGTGGAAGACCTCTTCGCTCAGGTCGAAGAGGAACTGGTTGAACAACGTCGCGCCCACCGAATCAACCGTGTAGTCGCCTTTCCAGTTGGCCAGTCGCTCTACCAGCGCTTTCTCTTCCGGGTCACTGATGACCTCGCGGAGGACTGGAAGCAAAGGCTGTAAAACCCGATTGGCATACTCAGTTTTCGTGCCCAGTTGCAGCGCTTTACTGTTGTCCAGATCCCATTTCACCGAGGCATCACTCAGCTGTCGGTTCAACTGCTGACCACGGTCCGCAAGGTTGTAGTAACCAGGAATTTGCATGCCGGTGGGCGAGAGTGGCTGGAAGTTGGCCGATACGATGTAGCCGCGCGCAGGGTTTTCTTCCTGAGGGTTGGCGCTGAAGGGGTAGAAGCCCAGTTTGTCGGCTTGCTCAGTGCTGCCATCGAGGATGTAGTTCGGGTTGACGCCTTCCGGGCGGATTGGCAATTGCGCCGCAGCCCACCAGCCGATATCGCCTTTGGCATTGGCCCAGACGATGTTCAGCCCCGGTGCCTGAATTTTCTCGGCCGCGGCGCGCATTTTATCCAGAGTGTCGGCGCGGTTTACTTCGTAGAAGCCTTCCAGAATCGGGTTCTCCGACTCCAGGAATGACCACCACATGGCAACCGGTGTGGTGCTTGCGGTGACACCCATCACGTCGTTGACGATCGGACCATGAGGCGACCTGCGCAGCGTCAGTGTGACCGGCGCTTCGCCTTTGACCGCAATCTGTTGTTCGGTGGTGGTCATGTCGACCCACTCCCCGTGAAACCAGACTTGATTGGGGTTCTGCGGATTGGTCTTCTCGGCGATCAGGTCCAGGTCATCGTTCTGGAACATGGTCAGGCTCCAGCCGAAGTCCATGTTGTTGCCCAGAAACGCGAAAGGGTTGAGCGCTTGGTGATGGCCGTACAGCTCAAAGCCCGGCGCGGACAGATGGGCTTCGTACCACACCGCCGGCACCGAGAAGCGGATGTGCGGATCGCCCGCCAGTAACGGTTTGCCGCTTTTGGTTCTATTGCCGGAAACCGCCCATGCATTACTGCCTTCGAACTGAGGTAAACCCGCTTTTTCAAGCGCCTGACTGCTCAGGTACGCGAGCTGATTGAGGTTTTTCCAGTCGCTGCTTGAAAGCCTGGCTGGCTGATCAAGAACGCCCTGTGGCTGCCAGTCGAGGTCGAAGACTTTCAGGTAGTCGGCACCCAGTTCGTCAAGCACATAGGTCAGCAAAGGCTCGGTACGAAAGGCAGCGGCAAAACTGTAGGCCATGTAACCGCCGACGCTCAGGGTGTCCTCTGCGGTGAACGGTCGTTTGGGGATGCCCAGCAGATCGAACTCCAGCGGTTTGGCGTGGCTGTCCTGATACTGGTTGATGCCATCAAGGTAGGCTTGCAGGGCTTTCCAGGTCGGTGTGTCTTTGTCGTGGCGGGCGACATAGTCGTCGGCGTGTTCACGAATGCGCAGGCTGCGGAACAGCTTGTCCGTCGCGACCAGTTTTGGGCCCAGCACTTCAGCCAGTTCGCCCCGGGCCAGGCGACGCATCATTTCCATCTGGAACAGTCGGTCCTGAGCCTGCACATAACCCAGTGCGCGATACAGATCAGCTTCGTTCTCGGCGCGAATATGCGGCACGCCGCGCTCGTCATAACGCACGCTGACTGGCGCCTGAAGGTGAGCGAGGGATAGCTCGCCGTCACGCTGTGGTTGCTTGCTGTGCAGATACCAGGCCCCCGCGCCAATGACGAGGGCGATGATGAATACAAGGATAGACAGGCTGCGTTTCATCCGGCTTCTCAGATAAGGCGACAAGGCGCGATTGTAGGCATATTGGAAGGCATGTTGGATGGCTAGACGCATTGATTCACATTTGAGTGCAATCCTGTGAGAGCCATTTGCAGCTGTTTGGGCGGGCCCGGCTTGCGATGTTCGGGGATACAGCTGAATATCCCTGCACTGTTTATCGTCCCTCCGGAAAACCCATGTCTGCCACGTTCGACCCCGATGCCCTGCGCAACAGTCTGAAACCGTTGAGCGCTGCCCAGCCGCTGTCTGCGGAGGGTTTGGCGTACCAGCGCTTTTACGTGCTGGACAGGTTGGGGCTGGAGCGTCCACTGCGCACCTGGCTGGGCAGAATGGATATGGGTGGTTATGAGGTTGTCGGGCAGGTCTGGATCCCGGATAAACCCGTGGCCACGTTGTTTTTCATGCATGGGTTTTATGACCACATGGGCTTGTTCCGGCATGTGATCGAATGGGCGCTGAGCAAGGGCTATGCGGTGATCTCGTGTGATTTGCCGGGTCACGGCTTGTCCAGCGGTCCGCGGGCCAGCATCAACGACTTCGCCGAGTATCAGGCCGTCCTGCAACGCTTGTTCGAGGAAGCCAGCGGATTGCAGTTGCCTGCGCCCTGGCACCTTTGCGGGCAAAGCACGGGGGCTGCGATTCTGATCGACCATTTGCTTGATCGTGGCGTTGAAAGTCCCGCTCAAGGTCAGGTCATTCTGCTTGCGCCACTGGTCAGGCCTCGGGCGTGGGGGTGGTCAAAGCTGAGCTATCAACTGCTCAATCCCTTCGTCACGGGCATCGCCCGGCGCTTCAGCGAAAACTCCAACGCCCCTGCGTTTCTGCCGTTTCTTTTGGCAGATCCCTTGCAACCACGTCGCTTGCCGACTGCCTGGGTCGGCGCACTGGCGCGCTGGATCAAGCGTATAGAGTCCGCCCCTTCAAGCCCACGCAGCCCGATCATTATCCAGGGTGACGCCGACATGACCGTTGACTGGCGTCATAACCTGAAAGTGCTCACCGAGAAGTTCGCCGAGCCAAAGGTGCTGATGATCGAACATGCAAGACATCATCTGGCGAACGAGCTTCCCGAGTTTCGTGCACTTTATTTCGCGTTTCTGGACCGCCAGATGGGCTGATGTTATTCCGCGACAGAGCTGCGGGTCTTGTCATCGGCAGGCTGAAAAAACGGGGTTTTTAAGGTGCCAGGCTCGACGAGCTTTGCCCAACGGCCAGCCCGGCACGTATCGCCGCCAGCGCGGCCTGGTAGTAAGCCTTGCCGTCGGCGGATTCAGCAAAAGTGGAAAACTCTTCCAGTTCCGGATCGGAGAGGTCGCGGTAGACGTAGAGCAAGGTGTTGTTCATGTCTGCCTCGATCTGCGCCATTAGACGTTCGCGCTGACCGTCGAGCATGCCCTGAGCCTGACCGCCGCCCAGCAATCCAGGAATCATTTGGCTCAGGCTGTCGGCGGCCACACCGGCAATCGCCAGACTGACTTCAGCACCTGCCTGCTTGGCGGGCAGTGCCTGGGCGAGGTGACCGATCAACAGTTGGCGAGTAGCGTCGGCCTGAATCTGTGGCAGGCCTTTGGCATTTTTTGCCAACTGGTCAGGGCGAGTGGCGGTCAATTCGGCGTTGACGATCTTGCGCCCCAGCGGAGACTGGAAGAACTGCAGCGCAGGGTTGGGGTTGCGCAGACTTTCGCGCAGGCGCTGTTCGGCGCGTTGATCCATGGCTTGAGGGGCGAAACGCTGATTGCTGTTGTTGACCAGCGCTTGAAATACCGCAGGTGGCAGGCTGTTGCGATAGCGTTGTTGCGCAGCTTTGAGGGCGTCGTTGAAATGCGCGCGCTGTTCTGGCCAGCCGGCGACCTTGTACAACTGGTCATAGCTGTCTGCCCAGGCGGGCATCGTGCAGAACATCAACAACACAACAAACAAACGGCGCATAGGGACTCCTGTCGGCAGGTCGCTATTGTCCCGGTGGTTACGGGGCTTTGTCGAGTTATGAGTTTGCCGCCCCTGTGAAATTTCATTCACTTAGTGGTCAGTCGAGTGCGGACACTTCCCGATTCCCGGGCGGCTGGATACTATGCGCCATGCAAATCGCCTCTGATCATCCGCTGCTGCTTCGAATCGTCGACGACCTCGCTGCCCGCGGCTGGTCGCAGCAAAATATTTTCTTGCCTGAAAGCCTGACGCTGGAGCTGGCCGACGAGTGCCGCACGCGTGCCGCCGAAGGTGAACTCGCGCCTGCTGCTGTCGGACGCGGGCCATTTCAAGAGATTCGCGAAGGGATTCGTGGCGATCATATCCAGTGGCTGGAGGCCGGGCAGTCTGAGTCTTGTGATCGTTATCTGGGATTGATGGACAGCCTGCGTCAGGCGCTGAATCGCGGTTTGTTTCTGGGGCTGGAGGACTTCGAAAGCCATTTCGCTCTGTATCCGCCAGGTGCGTTCTATCTCAAGCATGTGGATCGCTTCCGCGACGACGACCGGCGTATGGTCTCAGCGGTGGTCTATCTGAACAACGCCTGGCTGCCTGAGCATGGCGGGCAATTGCGCATGTTCCTCGATGACGGCGTGGAATATGACGTGCAGCCAACCGGTGGCTGCCTGGTGGTATTCATGTCTGGGGATATCCCTCACGAGGTGATGCCAGCCAGCCGTGATCGGCTTTCATTGACTGGCTGGTTTCGTCGACGTGGGGATGGGGTGTTTTAAGCGCCTCTCTGTTGCAGCAAAGATTGGACCTGTAGGAGTGAGCTTGCTCGCGATTCGGTTTCTTGGTGGACGAATTTATCGACTGAACTGACGCTATCGCGAGCAAGCTCACTCCTACAGTAAAAGGCGTTCCAAATCAGGTAGTTGTATTTTGTTTGATAGGAGCTGCGCCGGTGCCCATGTCACTGCGCTGTCTCGCGGCAAACATGGGCCTGTTGGAGCGAGGCTTGCCCGCGAATCAGGCAACGCGGTACGTCAGCCCCGCTGCGTTATCGTTCTTCGCGGGTAAGCCTCGCTCCTACAAAACGATGTTTGCATGAAATCTTTGTCATAAAGCCTGCTTCTCCAGAACGTTAAGCCAGTGCCGCGCTATGGTTACAGGGATGCCATTCAAGGGCTGACTGCCTGACTGGAGAACCCATGAAAACCCTTTCTGCAAAAACCGCTCTCGCAGGCCTGCTGTTCGGGGCGTCGCTGATGGCCAGTGCTGCCGACGTACCGCGCACGCCATCACCTGCCGGGGCCGAGGTGTACATCATTTCGCCTAAGGATGGGGAGACGGTGCCGGGGACGTTCAAGGTCCAGTTTGGCCTCAAGGGCATGGGCGTGGCGCCTGCTGGCGTAGACATTCCCGAAACTGGCCATCACCACTTGCTGATCGACGTCAAAGATCAGCCGGACCTGAATACACCGCTGCCGATGACTGACAACATCCGTCATTTCGGTAAAGGGCAGACCGAAACTGAAGTCACTTTGCCGCCTGGCCCTCACACCTTGCAGTTGCTGGTGGGCGACAAGAGCCACATTCCGCTGAATCCTTCGGTTGAGTCGCGGGTGATCAGGGTCAATGTGAAATAGTTGGGCTGGCAGTTAACCCTGTAGGAGCGCGCTTGCCCGCGATTCGGTCTGTCAGTCGATGAATGTATCGACAGTACAGACGCCATCGCGGGCAAGCGCGCTCCTACAGGTCATAAGCTGGTGCAGAAATCACGGACACAAAAAAGGAGACCCGAAGGTCTCCTTTTTGTTGAGCCAGAACCGCTTAGAACAACACGCGGCTACGGATCGTACCTTTGACGTGTTGCAGCTTTTCTTGAGCCAGATCGGAATACTCGGCATCGACATCGATGACCACATAACCGACTTTCTCGTTGGTCTGCAGGAACTGACCGGAAATGTTGATACCGTTTTCGGCGAAGACCTTGTTGATCTCCATCAGCACGCCCGGGATGTTCTCGTGAATGTGCAGCAGGCGGTGCTTGCCAGGGTGAGCAGGCAGGGCCACTTCAGGGAAGTTGACCGAAGATACCGACGTACCGTTGTCGCTGTACTTGACCAGCTTCTCAGCCACTTCCAGACCGATGTTGGCCTGAGCTTCGGCGGTGGAACCACCGATGTGCGGGGTCAGGATCACATTGTCCAGGCCGCGCAGCGGGCTTTCGAAGATGTCGTCGTTGGAGCGAGGCTCAACCGGGAACACGTCGATAGCCGCACCGATCAGGTGCTCGTCCTTGATGGCGTCCGCCAGGGCGTCCAGTTCAACGACCGTACCGCGAGCGGCGTTGATCAGGATGCTGCCTTTCTTCATCGCACGGATTTCTTTCTCGCCGATCATCCACTGGGTGGACGGTAGCTCAGGCACGTGCAGCGAAACGATGTCAGCCATACCCAGCAGTTCGGTCAGGCTGGTGACCTGAGTCGCGTTGCCCAATGGCAGCTTGGTCAGCGGGTCGAAGAAGAACACCTGCATGCCGAGGCTCTCGGCCAATACGGACAACTGAGTGCCGATCGAACCGTAGCCGACGATGCCCAGTTTCTTGCCACGGATCTCGAAAGAGTTGGCAGCGCTTTTGATCCAGCCGCCACGGTGGCAGGATGCATTCTTCTCCGGGATGCCGCGCAGCAGCAGGATCGCTTCGGCCAGCACCAGTTCGGCGACCGAGCGAGTGTTGGAGTACGGCGCGTTGAACACTGCAATACCGCGCTCGCGGGCCGCGTCCAGATCAACCTGATTGGTACCGATGCAGAAGCAGCCGACCGCGACCAGTTTCTTCGCGTGATCGAACATTTCTTCAGTCAGCTGGGTGCGAGAACGGATGCCGATGAAGTGAGCGTCGGCGATCTTTTCTTTCAGTTCGGCTTCCGGCAGAGACTTGGTGTGGTACTCGATGCTGGTATAACCGGCTGCCTTGAGGACATCCACAGCGGATTGATGGACGCCTTCGAGAAGAAGGAACTTGATCTTGCTCTTGTCGAGGGAAGTCTTGCTCATCTGCTTTAACCTGTGTCCCGGAGAAATTTGGCAGTAAGTGAAGCGGTCGCGAATCGGGCCGTCAGCTCGATTGGCGGGGGCGTATGCTAGCATATGCACCCCGCGAAACCCCATTCCTGGACGTGAAGCGTTCTCAGGATGACCATGAATTGTTCGAGAGTTCTGTCGATGATCCATTCTGCGCTGGTAGATGAACTGAAGACCCTGGTTGAGCCTGGAAAAGTGCTCACCGATGCCGCATCCCTTGAGGCTTACGGCAAGGACTGGACCAAACAATTCACACCCGCGCCCGTTGCCATCGTCTTTCCCAAGACTATCGAGCAGGTTCAGGCCATCGTTCTGTGGGCCAATGAACGCAAGGTCGCTCTGGTGCCTTCTGGCGGTAGAACCGGGCTCTCTGCGGCAGCGGTCGCGGCCAATGGCGAAGTGGTGGTTTCGTTCGATTACATGAATCAGGTGCTGGAACTGAATGTCACCGAGCGCACGGCTCGCGTCCAGCCGGGCGTCATCACCCGGCAACTGCAGAACCTCGCGGAAGAAAGCGGCCTTTACTACCCTGTGGATTTTGCATCGTCGGGCTCCAGTCAGATTGGCGGCAATATCGGCACCAATGCTGGCGGGATCAAGGTCATTCGCTACGGCATGACCCGCAATTGGGTCGCTGGCCTGAAAGTGGTGACTGGCAAGGGCGACATCCTTGAGTTGAACAAGGACCTGATCAAGAACGCGACCGGCTACGACATGCGCCAGTTGTTCATCGGGGCTGAAGGCACGCTGGGCTTTGTCGTCGAAGCCACCATGCGCCTTGATCGCGCGCCCAAGAACCTGACGGCGATGGTGCTGGGCACTACCGATTTCAACTCGATCATGCCGGTGCTGCACGCCTTTCACGGCAAGCTGGACCTGACGGCGTTCGAATTCTTCTCTGACAAGTCGTTTGCCCGCGTCATGGCGCGCGGTGACGTGCCGTCGCCCTTCGATACGCCTTGCCCGTTCTATGTGTTGCTGGAATTCGAGGCCACCACCGAAGATCTGGCCAATGAAGCATTGGCGACGTTCGAGCATTGTGTCGAGCAGGGCTGGGTGCTGGATGGCGTGATGAGCCAGAGCGAGCAGCAACTGAAAAACCTGTGGAAGCTGCGTGAGTACATCTCCGAAACCATCTCCCATTTCACCCCCTACAAGAACGACATCTCGGTGACTGTTTCGAAAGTGCCGGCGTTCCTGGGTGAAATCGATGCGATCGTTGCCGAGCACTACCCCGATTTCGAGGTGCTCTGGTACGGCCATATCGGCGATGGCAACCTGCACCTGAACATCCTCAAGCCTGAGGCCCTCGACAAGGAAGAGTTCTTCGTCAAGTGCGCCAGGGTCAACAAATGGGTGTTCGAAACCGTTCAGAAATACAACGGCTCGATTTCCGCCGAGCATGGTGTAGGCATGACCAAGCGTGATTACCTGACGTACAGCCGCTCGCCGGTGGAAATCGAATACATGAAAGCCATCAAGGCGGCATTCGATCCGAACGGCATAATGAACCCCGGAAAAATCTTCGCTGTTTAATTGGCCGTCACTATTTATAGTGGCGTGACCACAACGAGACCAAGGAGCCGCCATGAGCTATCAGCATAAGTATGTCGACGGAACGAGTATCCACTTTCCCATGGGCAAGGCGGTTTGCGTAGGTCGTAACTACGCCGAGCACGCCAAGGAACTGAACAACGCCGTGCCTACCGAGCCACTGCTGTTCATCAAGCCTGGCAGCGCCGTTGTTGCACTGGAAGGTGGTTTCACCATCCCCGCCGATCGTGGCGCAGTGCACTACGAAGCTGAAATTGTCGTGCTGATCGGCAAGCCGTTGACCAAGAACCCGACCCGCGAAGAAGTGCTGGACGCGATTTCCGGTTTTGCTCCCGGCCTGGACCTGACCCTGCGGGATCTTCAGACCAAGCTGCGCGACAAGGGCTATCCATGGGAAGAAGCCAAGTCTTTCGACGGTGCCGCTGTTATCGCTCCGTTCGTACCGGCTGAAACCTTCTCTGACCTGACCGACATCGGCATTCGTCTGACCATCAATGGCGAAGTCCGCCAGGACGGTAACAGCCGCGACATGCTCAACCCTATCGTGCCGGTGATTCAGCACATGGCAGCCTGCTTTTCGCTGCAGGCCGGTGACGTCATCATGACCGGCACTCCGGCAGGCGTTGGCCCGCTGTTGGCTGGCGATGAATTGGTACTGGAACTGGTTGGGCAGAAGCCTTTCGAAAGCAGCGTTCGCTGACTTTTATGCGGTGACCGAAACCGTCTGCGATGCGCATCGCAGGCGGTTTTTATGTTTTTTACCGCCTGAATTGAACAATTGGCGTTTTTTTCACAATTGATCTGGATAATCCGGCCTCCAGTTCCCCGCTTGGGGCACTGTGCCATCGGATGTTATCCATACTCGGGAACGCTCATGACCAACCCTTCATCGTCGACCAAAACGTCACGTCGCCTACCTCGCCCGCGCTGGTACGTCTGGCTGTTGCTGGTTGTGGTGATTGGCGGCGTCGTTGCCCATGTAATGCATTGGGATGATCGTGGTCGGCTGTGGCTGGGGGAGCGCTTTCAGAGTCTTGCCGATCGCAAAGCCAGTGTCTGGCTGCCTGACTACATTGTCGACATTGACGCCAAACCGCTTCCAGGCATGGAGGACGACGAAGCTTCGGATGTGTCTTATAACCCGGTGACCAAAACCCTCTTTGCGGTCATGGGCAAGAATCCCTTTCTGGTCGAGTTGACCCTCAAAGGCGATGTACTGCGCAAGATCCCTTTGGTTGGCTGGAGTAATCCCGAGGCGGTTGCCGTGATGGAAAATGGCTTCATGGCTATCAGCGATGAGCGCCAGCATCACCTGACTATCGTCAAGGTCACGCCGGAAACCACCACCCTGAACATCGCTGATTTTCGGGAATATGACCTCGGTCCTTCCGATAACCAGAATAAAGCGTTCGAGGGCACTGCCTGGGATCCGCGTCGCCAGCAATTGCTGCTGGGGGAAGAGCGCCCCGCTGCGATATTCACTTGGGAAAGCGATGGTAGCGACGTCTTGAAAGGTGAGAAGCAAAAGGTCGAGAGCAAGTCTCTGGATATGCGCAATCTCTCCTCGTTGACCGTCGAACCTCGTACCGGGCACACCCTGGCCCTGTCCGCAGACTCACACATGCTGCTGGAACTGGATGAAAACGGCCAACAGGTCAGCTTCATGACCTTGCTGGGTGGGTTCAACGGTCTGAAAGACACCATCCCGCGTGCTGAAGGCGTAGCGTTTGATGACGACGGCAACCTTTACATCGTCAGCGAGCCGAACCTGTTTTATTCGTTTAAAAAGAAGTAGGTCAGCTTCTGTCGAGCTGCCTGTAGGAGCTGCCGCAGGCTGCGAACTGCGGTGCATCAGATGAAACGCCTTCGCAGCCTTCGGCAGCTCCTACAGGGGCATTGTGTGTGATGGCTCGCCGCCATTAAGCTTCAATTCATATTCGCATGGTATCCATGCTATCCGCCTGAACCTCGAGCAACCTGAATGCGCCTGCTTCTCTCCCGAAAAATCCTCATACCTCTGGTCATTCTTCTCACTGTATTGGCGTTTTTTGCGGGTCGTGAATATCGCGTCGTTGAGCGTGCATCCTTCAACTGGAGGATTTTGTGGCAGGGCGAGGACGCTCAGGCTATCGGCCTGGGGGGCTATAAAGTCGTCATAGAGGCTCAACCCATTGCAGGCCTTGATTCGGATGCATCGGCGCTGAGCTACGATCCAGATCGTAAAAGCCTGTTCACGGTGACTAACAAAGACGCTCAACTGGTCGAATTAAGCCTGGATGGTAGAACGCTGCGCCGCATTCCCCTGACAGGGTTCGGTGACTCGGAGGCGGTCGAATACATCAGCCCTGGCGTTTATGTCATTAGCGATGAGCGCAAGCAGCGCCTGATCAAGATCCACGTCGATGATGAAACCACTTTTCTGGACGCCAAAGATGCCGAGCAACTGACACTGGGTATCGGCTCAGGTAATAACAACGGCTACGAAGGCTTGGCGTATGACACGAAAGGCCAGCGCCTTTTTGTCGCCAAGGAGCGTCGACCGGTCCAGATAATCGAGGTGCGCGGCTTCCCGTATGCAAACGTCGAAACGCCCAATGTAGAGGTGTCTTCCGACTCCCGGCGTAATGCAGAGATATTTGTGCGGGATATCTCCAGCCTGCAGTTTGACGAGCGCAGCGGGCATTTGCTGGCGCTGTCGGATGAGTCCCGACAAATCGTTGAGCTCGATACCAAAGGCCGGGCGGTTGGGAATGTTTCGTTGAGCCAGGGTTCGATGGGCCTTCGCAAAACCGTACCCCAGGCTGAAGGCATCGCCATGGATGACGAAGGTACCCTTTACGTAGTGAGTGAGCCCAATCTGTTTTACGTGTTCAAGAAGCAGTAAAGACAGACGGCATTGTAATGTCCGGTGGGAGCGAATTCATTCGCGAAGAGGCCAGACCTGACACATATATGTGTATGCCGGAACGCCTTCGCGAATGAATTCGCCCCCACAGGGAGTGCATTTAGCCTAAAGCCAGTAGTTGTTTGAGGCTGCGCTTGTTCTTCAACGCGTCAGCGTCTTGACCCCCTCACTCGTCCCCAGCAGCAGCAAGTCCGCAGGGCGAGCAGCAAACAGGCCGTTGGTCACAACGCCAACGATGGCATTGATCTGGCTTTCCAGCTCAGCCGGGTTGGTGATGTTCATGTTGTGTACATCAAGAATGATATTGCCGTTATCGGTCAACACGCCTTCGCGATAAACCGGGTCGCCGCCCAGTTTTACCAGTTGGCGGGCTACGTGGCTGCGTGCCATCGGAATCACTTCAACGGGGAGCGGGAACGCGCCCAGCACGGGCACCAGCTTGCTGGCGTCGGCGATGCAGATAAAAGTTTTGGCTACGGCCGCAACGATCTTCTCACGGGTCAGTGCTGCGCCGCCGCCTTTGATCAGGTTCAGGTGCTCATCGCTTTCATCGGCGCCATCGATATAGAACTCCAGATCGCTGACGGTGTTGAGCTCGTAAACCGGAATGCCGTGGCCCTTGAGGCGTGCAGCAGTGGCTTCGGAGCTGGCAACCGCGCCGTCGAAGGCGCCTTTGTGCTGGGCCAATGCATCAATGAAGCAGTTGGCAGTGGAGCCGGTACCGACGCCGACGATGCTTTTGTCGTCCAGTTTCGGAAGGATGAAGTCCACGGCGGCCTGCGCCACGGCTTGTTTGAGTTGATCCTGATTCATGCGGGCTCCACGGATGCCGGGTAAATAGACCTGTAGGAGCGCGCTTGCCCGCGATTACATTGTGTCAGGCGCCATCAACGTTGGATGTGCCGATACCATCGCGGGCAAGCGCGCTCCTACAGATCGAGGAAAAGGGCGCGCATTATAGCGACATGCCAGCGCCAAAGCCCCGTGATTCGTGTGGTCGCGCATCGGAGCGCGGGTTAGACTTCCCGTCCTTGCCCTTTCGCCAGTGATGTCGCCGTGATGCTTGAACAGTACGTCAAAAAAATCCTGACCTCCCGCGTCTACGATGTCGCCGTGGAAACCCCGTTGCAGGGAGCTCGTCAGCTGTCCGAGCGGCTCGGCAATCAGGTGCTGCTCAAGCGCGAAGACTTGCAGCCGGTGTTCTCGTTCAAGATTCGTGGCGCGTACAACAAGCTGGCGCAGCTAAGCCCGGAAGAACTGGCGCGGGGCGTAGTGACAGCGTCGGCAGGCAACCACGCGCAAGGTCTGGCACTGGCGGCGAAAACCCTGGGCGTTGAAGCGACTATCGTGATGCCCAAGACCACGCCTGAAATCAAAGTCGAAGGCGTGCGTTCCCGGGGCGGCAAAGTGGTACTGCACGGCGATTCCTTCCCTGAAGCACTGGCTCATTCGCTGGAACTCGTCGAAGAAATGGGCTTCGTTTACATCCATCCCTATGACGATCCAGACACGATTGCCGGGCAAGGCACCGTGGCCATGGAGATTCTGCGCCAGCATCAGGGGCCGCTGGACGCGATTTTCGTCCCGGTGGGCGGCGGTGGTTTGATCGCCGGTATCGCGGCTTACGTGAAATACCTGCGGCCGGAGATCAAGGTCATCGGGGTCGAGCCGGATGATTCCAACTGCCTGCAGCAAGCCATGGCGTACGGCGAGCGCGTTGTGCTGCAGCAGGTCGGTCTGTTTGCGGACGGCGTGGCTGTGGCGCAAATTGGTGAGTACACCTTCGACATCTGCCGGCATTACGTCGACGAAGTGATCACGGTCAGCACCGATGAAATCTGCGCGGCGATCAAGGACATTTACGACGACACCCGCTCGATCACCGAGCCGTCAGGGGCCCTGGCGGTGGCGGGGATCAAAAAGTATGTCGAGCAGGAAGCCGTCAGCGGCCAGACCTTCGTCGCTATCGACTCAGGTGCCAACGTCAACTTCGACCGCTTGCGTCACGTAGCCGAGCGCGCCGAACTGGGTGAAGGCCGCGAAGCCATCATCGCCGTGACCATCCCCGAGCAACCGGGCAGCTTCAAGGCGTTCTGCGAGGCCATCGGCAAGCGCCAGATCACCGAATTCAACTACCGTTACCACACCGACCGCGAGGCGCACATTTTCGTCGGCGTACAGACGCATCCCTATACCGACCCACGGAAAGATCTGATCACCAGCCTCACCGACCAGGGTTTCCCGGTGATTGACCTGACCGACAACGAACTGGCCAAGCTGCACATTCGGCACATGGTCGGCGGGCATGCCGAGCGGGTCAGCGACGAAGTAGTGTTCCGCTTCGAATTCCCGGAACGCCCGGGTGCGCTGTTCAACTTCCTCAACAAGCTGGGCGGGCAGTGGACGATTTCCATGTTCCATTACCGCAACCATGGCGCGGCGGATGGTCGTGTGGTCGCGGGGCTGGTGGTGCCAGAGGATGAACGGCATCTGGTCCCGGCGGCACTGGCCGAGATTGGCTACCCGTATTGGGATGAGAGCAAGAATCCGGCGTATAAGCTGTTTTTGGGGTAGGACTGACACGCGCAGGTCTATCCCTGTGGGAGCGAATTCATTCGCGAAGGCATTGGTGTAGACGATGAAATGTTTCGACTGCACCGGCCTCTTCGCGAATGAATTCGCTCCCACAGGTAATCTGCGTTAAACCAACGCCTCAACTGGAACCAACAGAAAATGGACCATCTCACCGCCCTGAAAACCCTGCACATCTCGGCGACGGTGCTATTTCTGCTCAGCGCCCTCGGTTTGACCACCTGGCTGATCAAAGGCCGCAGGGCAGGGTTTACCACCAACCACACCCGCTTGTTGCTGCGTCCTAGGCTGTTCGCCTGGATCCTGATGGTGTTATGTCTGCTGACCATGCCGATCACCGGCTGGTGGCTGGCACACCTTGTTGGCTGGCCGCTGGGGCAAACCTGGGTGCTGGGCAGCAGCGTGCTTTACACCTTCGGCGCTTTGAGCTGGCTATGGCTGGTGGTGCGCCTTAACAAGCTCCGAATTGATCCAGCCAGAGGGGGGTTAAAGTTCACCCTGGCGCTGGCGATTTTTACGGCCGTCTGTTTCATCGCCATTGCCGGTTTGATGGGGGCGAAGCCGGTTTGACAGGCGACTTCTTTGGAATGCCATCCTTTGTGGGAGCAGGGCTTGCCCGCGATAAGGCTGACTCGGTTCACTTAAGATCGCGTCCACCCTTATCGCGGGCAAGCCCTGCTCCCACAGGGAAGTGCATCCCACAGAGACCATTGCAAAGCCACAAATCATCCGCGCAGCGTAATCACCGGCCAGCCGCGACTTTCAGCCTCAGCACGCAATTTCGGGTCTGGGTCCACGGCTACCGGGTTGGCAACCTTTTCCAGCAGCGGCAGGTCGTTGAGCGAGTCGCTGTAGAAATAGCTGTCTTCCAGGCTGAACTGGTTTTCTTCCAGCCAACGGTTCAGACGTGTCACTTTGCCTTCGCGGAAGCACGGCACATCGGTGGTGCGTCCGGTGTAGCGACCGCCGACCATTTCGCATTCGGTTGCCAGCAGTGTCTCGATACCCAGACGCTCAACGATTGGTCCGGTAACGAAGCGATTGGTCGCGGTAATGACAACCAGTTTGTCGCCTGCCTCGCGATGTTTGGCGATCAGTTCCAGCGCCTTGGGAAGAATGATCGGTTCGATGCAATCACGCATGAAATCCCGATGCCACGCGTCTAGCTTGGCCATCTCGGTGCTGCCGAGGATTTCCAGGCTGAAGTTCAGGTAGTCGGTCAGGTTCAAGGTCCCGGCCAGGTAATCCTGATAGAACTCGTCGTTGCGGGTTTTGTAGGTCGCGGCGTCAAGAATGCCGCGTTCGCACAGGTAATCACCCCAGGCGTGGTCGCTGTCGCCACCCAGAAGCGTGTTGTCGAGGTCGAATAAAGCCAGGCGCATGCGGTTACTCGCTGAAATTGCTGAAAAAAGAGCACCAGAATACGAGGTTTTCACAACTCTTCACATAACCTGCTAAGCCTCGTTGCTGCTTTGATCGGCTTTGTGGAACAATGCGGTGACATGCGTTTGCGAGGTTGTTGCCGTGATCGACCCCGATGGTTTCCGTCCTAATGTCGGGATAATTCTGACAAACGACTCCGGCCAGGTCCTATGGGCTCGGCGAATCAACCAAGATGCCTGGCAGTTTCCACAGGGTGGTATCAACCCTCAGGAGACGCCGGAAGACGCGCTTTATCGTGAGTTGAACGAAGAAGTCGGGCTTGAACCTGAGGATGTGCAGATTCTTGCCTGTACTCGGGGTTGGTTGCGCTATCGTTTGCCGCAACGTCTGGTCAGGACGCACAGCCAACCGCTGTGTATCGGCCAGAAGCAAAAATGGTTTCTCCTGCGCCTGGTCTCCAACGAGCAGCGGGTGCGGATGGATTTGACCGGGAAACCGGAGTTCGATGGCTGGCGATGGGTCAGCTATTGGTATCCGCTGGGTCAGGTGGTGACATTCAAGCGCGAGGTGTATCGACGCGCACTCAAAGAGCTTGCCCCGCGCCTTTTGTCGCGCGACTGACACGGAGTTCGACCCCGAGCCATGCTCAATACGCTGCGCAAGATCGTCCAGGAAGTTAACTCCGCCAAGGATCTCAAGGCGGCGTTGGGGATTATTGTGTTACGCGTCAAAGAGGCCATGGGCAGCCAAGTCTGCTCGGTCTATTTGCTCGACCCCGAAAGCAACCGCTTTGTGCTGATGGCTACCGAGGGCCTGAACAAGCGCTCCATCGGCAAAGTCAGCATGGCGCCGAACGAAGGTCTGGTTGGCCTCGTGGGTACCCGTGAAGAACCGCTGAACCTCGAAAACGCCGCTGATCACCCCCGTTATCGTTACTTTGCTGAAACCGGCGAAGAGCGTTATGCGTCTTTCCTCGGTGCGCCGATCATTCACCATCGTCGTGTGGTGGGTGTACTGGTTATCCAGCAAAAGGAGCGCCGCCAGTTCGACGAGGGCGAAGAAGCCTTCCTCGTGACCATGAGCGCGCAACTCGCTGGTGTTATCGCCCACGCTGAAGCCACTGGCTCGATCCGCGGTTTGGGTCGTCAGGGCAAAGGTATCCAGGAAGCCAAGTTCGTCGGCGTCGCGGGCTCTCCCGGGGCTGCTGTGGGCTTTGCGGTGGTCATGCTGCCACCTGCGGACCTCGAAGTGGTCCCGGACAAAACCGTTACAGACATCAAAGCCGAGCTTGCCCTGTTCCAGACCGCCCTTGAGGGCGTGCGCAGCGACATGCGCGCATTGTCTGCCAAGCTTGCCAATCAGCTGCGCCCTGAAGAGCGCGCCCTGTTTGACGTTTACCTGATGATGCTCGACGACGCCTCGCTGGGCAGCGAAGTGACCAATGTCATCAAGACTGGCCAGTGGGCGCAGGGCGCATTGCGCTCGGTGGTCAACGAGCACGTCAAACGTTTCGAATTGATGGACGACGCCTACCTGCGCGAGCGTGCCTCGGACGTCAAAGACCTGGGTCGTCGCTTGCTCGCGTACTTGCAAGAGGCGCGGCAACAGACGCTGGTGTATCCGGACAACACGATCCTTGTCAGTGAAGAGCTGACGGCTGCCATGCTGGGCGAAGTTCCGGAAGGCAAGCTGGCGGGTCTGATTTCGGTACTCGGCTCCGGCAACTCCCACGTAGCGATCCTCGCCCGAGCCATGGGTATTCCCACGGTCATGGGTGTGGTCGATCTGCCTTATTCCAAGGTCGACGGCATCGAACTGATCGTCGACGGCTACCACGGTGAAGTCTTCACCAACCCCAGCGATGCCATGCGCAAGCAGTTCGCCAAGGTCGTTGAAGAAGAGCGTCAGCTGTCCCAAGGCCTGGACGCGCTGCGCGAGCTGCCTTGCGTCACGCTGGACGGCCATCGTATGCCGCTGTGGGTCAACACCGGCTTGCTGGCTGACGTGGCTCGCGCGCAACAGCGCGGCGCGGAAGGTGTGGGGCTGTATCGCACCGAAGTACCTTTCATGATTCAACAGCGTTTTCCGAGCGAAAAAGAGCAACTGGCGATTTATCGCGAGCAACTGGCAGCCTTCCACCCGCTGCCGGTCACCATGCGCAGCCTGGATATCGGTGGTGACAAAGCGCTGTCTTACTTCCCGATCAAAGAAGAGAACCCGTTTCTGGGCTGGCGCGGTATCCGCGTCACCCTCGATCACCCGGAAATCTTCCTGGTGCAGACCCGTGCCATGCTCAAGGCCAGTGAAGGCTTGAACAACCTGCGGATTCTGCTGCCGATGATATCCAGCACGCACGAGGTGGAGGAGGCGCTGCACTTGATTCACCGGGCATGGGGTGAAGTACGCGACGAAGGCACCGATGTGCCGATGCCGCCAGTGGGCGTAATGATTGAAGTGCCGGCTGCGGTTTACCAGACACGCGATCTGGCACGTCAGGTGGACTTTCTGTCGGTGGGCTCCAACGACCTGACTCAATACTTGCTGGCCGTGGACCGCAATAACCCACGGGTTGCCGATCTCTACGACTACCTGCACCCGGCGGTGCTGCAAGCGCTCCAAAACGTGGTGCGCGATGCTCATGCCGAAGGCAAGCCGGTGAGCATCTGTGGCGAAATGGCCGGTGATCCTGCTGCTGCGGTGTTGTTGATGGCGATGGGCTTCGACAGCCTGTCGATGAACTCCACCAACCTGCCGAAAGTGAAGTGGATGCTACGTCAGATCCATCTGAGCAAGGCCAAGGAGATACTGGCGCAACTGATGACCAACGATAACCCGCAAGTGATCAGCAGCTCCCTGCAACTGGCGCTGAAGAATCTGGGCCTGTCGCGGATGATCAATCCGGGGTCTGTGAAAGGGCATTAATCGCGGTCAATTTGTTGGAGCGTGGCTTGCCCGCGAAGAACGATGACACGGTAGGCCTGGCAAACCGAGGTGTTTGATTCGCGGGCAAGCCTCGCTCCAACAGGCATCAAACGGTTAGCTCCACCTCACCCAATCTCCCGCCATACGGCCCGTTCAACGAAGTATTGGCTGCCGTCAGCATTGACGATCAAGCTCAGAGCAGTGGGTGCATTAGTTCTTGGCTTGAAATGCTTTCCCCTGTGGGAGCCGGGCTTGCCCGCGATTGAGCTGGTCTAATGACCCCGGACACCTCAATAGGGGAAACTATATCCATTGAGGAGTCACCATGAGCAAGAAATACAGAAAATTCGATGCCGCCTTCAAGCTTGATGTTTGCAAGCTCATCGTCGATCAAGGCCAGAGTGTGA
>NZ_JAWHNU010000034.1:0-66644 GCF_032582135.1 Pseudomonas syringae group sp. J309-1
GCCATCGAGTAACCAATTGAGTTCCTGGACGGTCAGAACGATCGCCTCGTCGGTGGCGTCAGGCGATGTTTTGAATCTTTCGGACTCAAGTCGTTTGAGCCAAAGGCAGAAGCCGTTGCGCTCCCAGTACAAGATCTTCACCCGGTTGCGGGACTTGTTGAGGAAAACGAAAAGCACTGGATCAAAGACGGCGACCTTGATGTCCAGTTCGACCAAGGCCGACAGACCATCGATGGACTTTCGGAAGTCAACGGGCTTTGGGTACAGATACACTTTTTCGACTTTGGCATCGGGTCGCATCATGGTGAGCTGGCTCCTGAGGGAATCGGGAGCACAGCATCCGGGATCAGTTATGCGCTTTGAATGTGGGGTTTATGGAGCGCTTACGGTAATTCAGTCGGCTATTCTATCACTGTGCAGAATACCTTCCAGATTTCCATAAATAAATCCGTCGTGGCTGTGCATGCCGGAAGAGCATGGATTAATAGTGTTCCCGGAAGGAAGATTATCTCAATCAATTACTATAACCAAATTTCTAACCAATTCGTGATTCCGATGCCTTCAACTCACGGGCTGTGGGTTGTGACTAGCGATGCCGTCAGTCCGCCACAGAATTTTCCATTTTTGGGGACGGACGGACTGATTGGTAGTTCTCAAGGAAATCCAAACGACCAGGGATTTTCTTTGGCAGTACTTTAATTAGCTTTAAGCAGATATTACTCAAATGCCAAAGCATGCCCGAGCGAACCTTGGGCTTGCTTGTCTTCTTTCTCCTCGGAGCGTCCAGAGCAGAGATCATCAGCCCCGGATAAAGCCGATCCTAAGACCACGGGTCTCGGTTGCAGTCGATAGGTTCGATCATCCGGGGAGTCGGTACTCCCCATTTCAAACAACGCCTATCCAAATAGATGTTGCTTTATTGCTCCCCACTTTCGACCTGGCCGCCCACCCCCCCCCTCATCCCGCCTGGGCAACAAACATGGCATATCCCGCAACCGAATCCACGGCTCATCCTGCCAATGCATAACATTCAGCTCCCCGGTCTGCCATTCCAAAACACCCGGCGTCGGGCTGCTCTGGTCTTTCACATCCGAGCCGTAGCGCAATCTCGGCAGCACGCTATACGTCAGCCATTTTCGCAGCGGCAGGTTGGCCGGGTTGGGGTGGTAGACGAGCAGGGCGTAGACCGCGGACTCGCTGACCATCAGGGTTTCTTTTGCTTGGCCGTAGTAGCTCATCAGCACGTTGCGGCGTTGGTCGGGGGCGAGTTTGCGGGTGAAGCGTTCTTCGAGGAACAGGCCCATCATGCGGCCCAGATCTCGTGCGCAAAACCACGCCTGACGGTCGATGAGCAGGGCGTGCAGGTGGTGTTTATGGCGGTTGAACACCATGGGTTCTAAAGGCGATTCCATTGCTGTCTGTCCGTATTGGCTTTATTGAGGGACCAAAGGCGTCGGGAGCTAAGAACACCAACAAGAAGTGCCGACATATTCCCCCGAAGGGTCTTGTATTAGCCGACTCCCGACATAACAGGCATGCGAAGGCATTATGCACCCGCGATAAACGAATTTATCGCGGGCACAAAAAAACCGCTGACTGTCGTGGCGGGTGACGCTTGTTCGGAGTTCTTAGGCTCAGGGCGCGCATGATTGGGCAGACGGTTTTGGGCGTAAATGCTGGCACGTGTGTGCGGATGTGACCGGGGTGAAATCGGGTTGGCCTGCGGTGTCGGCATTAGCCTGGAAGGTGATGTTTCTAGCGATGAGGTGTTGCAGCTATTCCGGCCTCTTCCTGGCTGAAGCCCGTCCCACGGGGGGGACGAAGGCTTGCGATAACAAAAGATAACGCTTTGTGCAGGGCTAATCGCCGATAAATCTAACCATCTCGTCTCTGTGAGTCGCGAAGTAAGGTTCTATTGGCGATACTCTCTATCAATAAATCACGCTGACATAACGCAGTTGTCAGAAAAGCTGACATACGCAAAATGCAGGTGAGCCATGGGCATTCACTTTCTACCGATTTCTATTTCTGCTGCGCTTGAGATTACCCGTATCGTCGACGACAGGTGCAAATCCCTCGATAAACCCGGCACGACGATTAATCCCGGCCTGGTTCTATTTGGTCACGGGCCGACAAACGCCAAAATATTTCTTCTGGATCACGGTGTACTTCAACAGAATACTCAGATTAATTCTGGAGGCGCATGGTTGATAAGGCTTGCTGCCGAAACGGGCAGTCATTGCTTTAGTGTGTGCACCAGCAGTGGAGCGGTTTCTCCTTCCTGGGATATTACCGTCGTAGCGTCGACCCCGAAGTATTACGGGATCATGTGGGATCGGTTTTAGCCGGGAAGTGATGTACCTGACGACAAGCATTGAGAGTTGCATCGGCCCTCTTCGTGCATAAATTCACTCCAGGGGCCACGTGTTGCTGCGCGACAGCGCTTACGGCGCACACCATGATGCTTGTAATAACACTCCATAGCCAAAGTCACTGCGAACATAGCCAATCGATCTTAGCACTGTCACTTCTACCAGTAGTTGAAGTGGTGTCGTTGGCCAATACTTCCATTCACACCCCTTATCAACCCTGACATCAGGATGTTGTCAGCCCACTGCTGGACACACGCAGGTAAACATCATGGACACTCAACCAAAACGCACTCCCGAAAGAATCGCATCCTCTATTAGCAATGTTGTAGACAGCCAGGGCGTTACAGTCCCGAACGGCGATACCACCTCCGATACCGTCTTGACGCTATCAGGCAGCGGGAATCCAAGCTCGGTGGTATTTATCTTCGACAACGGAGCCCTCCTGACCACGGCCTCTGTGACCATCAATGGCACCTGGCGTTTTACCGAAACGGTGGTGCAGGGGCAGCACACTTTTACGGTCCGAGACGGGCTGGGCGGAGTGGATTCGCCGGCGTGGGTGGTTACCGTGGGGGAAGCCGCCGTAACCCCGGAAATTACCCGGATCGAAGATGCCTCCGGCAACGAAATTCCAAATGGCGGCACGACAGATGACAACAGCATGATCATCGTTTACGGCACCGCTTCGCCCAATCAGCAGGTGGAGTTGTTTGACTACGCTGCGTCGGCAGGCCCTGTAAATGTCGATAGCAGCGGAGACTGGAGATACCAGGCATGGGGGTTGAGTTTCAAGGGGTACAGCCTTACAGCCAAGGGGTTGTACGGTAGTTTTCCAGAGTCTGATAAATGGGATTTTACGGTTATAGCGGTGACAGTCCCGACCATCTCTATCATTCTAGATGCTGCCGGGGTGGAGATTCCAGAGGGTGGCACGACGCCCGGCACCAGCGTGACCGTGATCGGCTCCGCCGCTGTGGGGCAGCAGGTGGAGGTCTTCGATGGGGCGAACTCACTGGGCACGGTGGTTGCAACTGGAGGCAACTGGAGACTTCCTGTTGCGTCGCTAACGATCAAGGCTTACAGCATCAAGGCTGTTGGGCTTTATGGCAGTCTTCCGGAGTCGGCGGTACGGGCTTTTAGTGTAGTGAATGTTGGGCGTGAAAATTTTGAGGGACGACGAATGGAAGTTATTCATGGTGGGGAGAGCCGGAATTTTTCTGATGGGCTTGTTGGTGTCTTTACAGCACTGCCGGGTGCAATTGCCCATATTGCTACAGTTCTGACTCCTTTTGGCGCTGTTCCAGGTTTTGGTCTTCTATGCCTTATTCTGATTGACTTCGGTCGAGTTGATTTTCAGTTCGGTAGGATGATTGCGAATTTCAAGTTCCAACATGCGTATAATGATAGGGGTTTATGCGTTTTGACATTTTATGATGCCGAAGGCGGAGTGATATTGGAACATAACTTGGTTCAAGAGGTATCGGGTGTCTCAGTTGAATTTAAGTTACCAAGGCCATGCGCGCGCTGTGCTTTCGTTCGGCCGAACGGTCCGCATGGTAACTGTTGTCTTGATAACTTTGAATGGTATTGATGTTGCGGGTTTTTTATTAGGGATGATGCCTGCTATATGATGCGGTAAGGGGGATACAATAATTTTTAATAATTGATTTTTTTGGCTTCGGGCTGTTGTCGTTTGTGCGGTTTTTTAGGGCACCAGAGTACATCGCACCGCATGACAGGCTCACTCAGTGATAGGTCAAGGTGCTTTGCCAGTTATGGCAGGGAGTACCGGTGACGCGCCCCTTGGACGTTGGGCGCGGTTACGACTGGCTGATAAGACAACCAGAAAATCAACCGTCACTCAAACCGATGCTCCTCTATCACTCTGGATAAAACAAATCATTAGGTTCTTTGCTTGGCAAAGTGCCGATTGATCTAAGTACTGTCACTACTACCAGTAGTTGAAGTGGTGTCGTTGGCCAATACTTCCATTCACACCCTTTATCAACTCTGACATCAGGATGTTGTCAGCCCACTGCTCGACACACGCAGGTAAACATCATGGACACTCAACCAAAACGCACTCCCGAAAGAATCGCATCTTCCATTAGCAATGTTGTAGACAGCCAGGGCGTTCCAGTCCCGAACGGCGGGACCACCTCCGATACCGTCTTGACGCTATCAGGCATTGGAACTGCAAACTCGGTGGTGTTCATCTTCGACAAAGGGGGCCTCTCGCCTACGGCCTCTGCAACTGCGCTCATCTAAAGGTGATTGCCATGAATATCGACTCACGTTCCACCATGCCTGCTGCGGTGCCGGCCATTACTGGCGTCGTGGACAGTGAAGATCATCCCATTCCTAATAACGGAACGACCGAAGATACGGTGCTGACCCTTTTGGGTGTGGGTACGGTCAATACGGGAGTCATCATTGCTGATAACGACATCCCCATCGCGATGGCCCTGGTGAATGAAAACGGGGAGTGGATGAAGTCAGTGGCGGCGCCGGAAGGCAGGCACAGTTACACCATTCGTTTCTCCGACGATGCCTGGGTGGTGACGGTGGTCATCGCTGCGCAGGCCCCGAGTATCATCAGTGTGCGCGATTCTCAGGGCGAGGTTGTCGAAGGTGGTAGCACCTTTGATCAGCGCGTGACCCTCGAAGGTACTGCTGCCGCTGATCAACCGGTGGACATTCTGGACAGGGCAGAAATCATTGCCAGTGTACTGGCGACGGAAGGGAGATGGGCGGTTGACCTGCCATTGCTGGCGTTTAAAGGCTACAGCATTAAAGCGCGAGGTCTGTACGGCAGCATCCCGGAATCTGAAGTTAGAACCTTCAGTGTCATTTATGCCGGGGAGGATTTTGAAACCGGCACATTGGGCGTGATCCCGGCGAATACTCCTCAAGAGTTTCCCTCCCTGTTCGTCACGCCGAAAGACAAAGATGCCAGCTTGGTAATCAATTCAGATGCAGCCCCTATCGTGACTGAGAAGACTGTTTCATTTGCAGATGAAAGCTCGGTGCGTTTTGATCTGAAGTCACCGGTCAATAAAATCACCTTTGGTGCCTATGCCAAAGCCAGTGATTTCAATGTTGAGATTCCCTCCCTTGCCTGTCTCGATGAGCAGGGTGATCTGATACTCGAACGCAAGCTGGATTTCGGCTTTCAGTTCGCCGCCTGGCATGACGTTATCAGTACAGATCGGAGGATAAAAACCCTGGTCATCACCGTGAATCGGGGAACCGACTGGTTTTATATCGATAACTTCACGTTTGCCTGATTGTGCCCGTTGCGACGTTTGAACTGATCTGTGGCTCTCGCTTTTGCTAAACTGCGCAGCCTTCGAGGAGCTGCCATGAATTACCGTCACGCCTTCCATGCCGGCAACCACGCCGATGTGCTCAAACACCTGATCATGACTCGCTTGTTTGCCCTGATGGCACGCAAGGAGCAGCCGTTCGCCTATATCGACAGCCACGCCGGGCTTGGCCTTTATGACCTGAAGGGCGATCAGGCCAGCCGCACCGGCGAATATCTGGAAGGCATTGCCCGTTTGTGGGACGCACCGGACCTGCCTGCTTTGGCGGCTGATTACATGCAGCTGCTGCACGACATGAACCCCAATGGCGAACTGCGTTATTACCCGGGCTCCCCGGAAATCGCCCGTCGCTCTACCCGCGCCAATGATCGCGTGCTGCTCAACGAGAAGCACCCGGAAGACGGCCGATTGTTGAAAGACAATATGAAAGGCGACCGCCGTGTGGCGGTGCATCTGGGCGAAGGCTGGCATGTGCCACGTGCGCTACTTCCAGTCGGTGAGAAGCGGGCAGTGTTGCTGATTGATCCGCCGTTCGAACAGCTCGACGAGATGAAACGCTGCGCCGTGGCCCTGAAAGAAACCATCGGTCGTATGCGCCAGACCGTGGCTGCCATCTGGTACCCGATCAAGGACCCGCGCCTGCTCAAGCGTTTCTATCAGGATCTCGCTGAGACCGGGGCGCCGAAGTTACTGCGGGTTGAGCTCTATGTTCATCCACTGGACACCCCCGCCAGCCTCAACGGCTCGGGCCTGGCCATCGCCAACCCGCCTTGGGGCCTTGAAGAAGAGCTGCGCGAGCTGCTGCCGTACCTGGCGCAGAACCTTGGCCAGACCAAGGGTGACTGGAAGATGGATTGGTTGATTGCGGAGTGATGTTTAAACGACTGCGGTAATACTGGGTAGGAGCGAACTTGCTCGCGAGGCGATGGCCATGATTTATCTAAATCAGAGCCTCTCCAGCGCGTTGACGCCTACCCAATTAAACCAAAGTCGAGTCTTTAGTTTAATCACCATAAACAACTATCTCAGGCCGTGATGGTGAAAAGAAATATAAACCGGACTGGCTATCGCAAACGACTCTAACCACTGTCATTTCTAACAGTTATCTACCATCCATTACTAAACAATACTGGGGTCGAAACCTCTGCGGATGCTTCTACGCTTGCGGTCAAATCCCCATTATTAATGTAGGTGATGCAATGGCTTTCCGAACTCAAGCTCCTCAAGAAATGGCTTCTCTCTCTATTGATAGCGTTTTTGATTCCCAAGGCGTCCCGGTGTCGGACGGCGGCTTCACCAGAGATCCCGCGCTTACGTTATCGGGTGCCGCAGTTGACACTGGGGTACTGGAGGTTTTGGAGAACGGCACTCGCAAAATCGTCGCCTGGCCTGAGAATGGTACGTGGTCGGCGCAAGTACAAATGACTGCAGTAGGTAGCCACAGCTTTACGGTACGTTCAATCGACAATGGCACCGAGTCTGAGCCGTGGGGGGTTATAGCAAGCTGGAACGAGCCGCTTATCGAAGGTGTTGTTGACTCTCAAGGCGTCCCTGTATCGGACGGTGGCTTCACCAGAGATCCTGAACTTATACTATCGGGCGCCTCAGTCGATACTCAGGTAATGGAGATTCTGGATAACGGCACCCGCAGGATCATGGTCTGGCCTGAAGACGATACGTGGTCAGCGCAAGTGGATCTGATAATAGCGGGAAGCCACAGCTTTATTGCTCGATCAATCGATAATGGCGCGCAGTCTGAGCCCTGGATGATCAACGCAAGCTGGAATGAGCCACGTATATTGGGTGTTGTAGATTCCCAAGACGTTTCGATACCTGACGGTGGATTCACCCGAGAACCTGAGCTCACCCTGTCGGGTGACGCAGTTGGCACTCAGGTATTGGAGATTCTGGATAACGGCACCCGCAGGCTCATGGTCTGGCCGGAAGACGATACGTGGTCAGCGCAAGTGGATTTGATAACAGCGGGAAGCCACAGCTTTATTGCACGATCAATCGATACCGGTGCGGAGTCCACGCCCTGGATTGTCAGTGCAAGCTGGCACGAGCCGGTTATCGAAGGGGTTGTTGATTCCCAAGGTGTGCCTGTGCCGGACGGCGGTTCTACTCCCGATACGCTATTGACTCTTTCTGGAACGGTGGTTGATCAGACCAGGCCTGACGTCCTGGATATTCTGGATAACGATCTTCTGACGGTCAGAGCTTTTCCATTTGAAGGCGGTTGGGAAGCACAACTGCGAGGATTGACTGTCGGAGGCCATAGCTTTACTGCGCGATCAAACAACAATAGTGCAGTGTCTGAGCCTTGGGTGATTACAGTGACTACCTCCTGATTGCACAGGATCAACAACGATGTATTTCTCGGTGAATTCGGCCCCACAGGATCGCGGTGGGCTTGAGTCTGGCACCAACCCCGTGGGAGCGAATTCATTCGCGAAGGGGCCGATGCATCCGCAGCGTCTTTGTAATCAGGAATAGCGCTTTCCCGAATGAATTCGGTCCCACATGTTCTTCGTGAATTCAGAAAGTTACGTGTTGTTTGATGACAGCGAACTTGTTCGCGAGGCGATGTTCCTGATTACGCAAAACAAGCGCCTCGCTAACAAACTGTCTTTTACCCAATCAATTCCCCGCCAGACTCGGCGGCATGCACACACCGGTGCCACCAATCCCGCAATAACCCTGCGGATTCTTCGCCAGGTATTGCTGGTGGTACGCCTCGGCAAAGAACACAGTCGGCGCTTCTTCTATTTCGGTGGTGATTTCACCCAGCCCGGCTTTGCTCAGCTCTGCCTGATACACCGCAGCGCTGGCCTTAGCGGCAGCGAGTTGTTCCGGGGTAGTGCAGTAGATCACCGAGCGGTATTGCGTGCCGATGTCGTTGCCCTGGCGCATGCCTTGAGTCGGGTTGTGCAGTTCCCAGAACTGGGTCAGCAGTTCGTCGTAGCTGACTTTTTCCGGCTCGTAGACCACCAGCACGACTTCAGTGTGGCCAGTCAGACCGGAGCACACTTCTTCGTAGGTCGGGTTAGGCGTGAAGCCACCCGCGTAGCCTACGACGGTGCTGACGACGCCGTCCCGTTGCCAGAAGCGGCGTTCGGCACCCCAGAAGCAACCCAGGCCGAAAATCGCGAATTCCACGTTGGCGGTGAACGGGCCCAGTAGCGGGTTGCCGTTGACGAAGTGGGTTTCCGGGAGTGCCATCGGTGTTTCGCGACCGGGCAGGGCTTGGTCAGCGGTAGGGAGTACGTTTTTGTTCACAAGAATTTCCGAGCGTAGAGCCATGAACCTTTTCCTCATGGTGGGATGCGGGCAGGCCGCGAAGGTAATCAGGGCGCGACTCCCGGTAGGAGCGAACTTGTTCGCGAGGCGGTGTCAGTTTCGCCGCCTCGCCAACAAGCTGCCTCCTACCGAGGGCGGCGTGATGTCAGTTAGCAGCAAGTGTGCCCCAAACAAGCGGGCTGGGGGAAGTCTGTCAGGCCAACGGTCCGCGTGGGTAGCGGCGCAGCTTGTCGATCAGGTCCTGACCGGGGATGGGTTTGTCGAACAGGTAGCCTTGACCGACGTCGCAGCGATGGCGGCGCAGGAAGGTCAGTTGAGCGGCGGTTTCGATGCCTTCGGCGACCACTTTGAGCTTGAGGTTGTGGGCCATGGCGATGACTGCCGAGGTGATTTCCATATCGTCCTCATCATCCGGAATGTCGCGGATGAAGCTGCGATCGATCTTGATCACGTCGATGGGGAATTTTTTCAGGTAGCTGAACGATGAATAGCCGGTGCCGAAGTCGTCCATGGCCAGCGACAAGCCCATTTTCTTCAGGGCGTCCAGTTGCTGGCGGGTGTCTTCAGTAGCCTCCAGCAGCAGGCCTTCGGTCAGTTCCAGCTCCAGCAGGGAAGCATCGAGCTGTTCCTCTTTGAGGATCGCGGCGATTGCACTCACCAACTCCGGGTCGGAGAACTGCTTGGGGGACACGTTGATCGCCACTTGCAGATTGCCGAAACCGGCTGCGGTCAGTTGTTTGCTCATGCGGCAGGACTGGCGTGCTACCCATTTGCCGATCGGGATGATCAGACCCGTCTCTTCAGCGACGCTGATGAACTGGTCAGGGCGAATCATGCCCTTCTCCGGGTGGTTCCAGCGCAATAGCGCTTCCATGCCGATCAGACGCCCGCTGAGCAGGCACAGCTTGGGCTGGTAGAAGACCTCCAGCTCGTTTTGCGTCAGGGCGCGGCGCAGATTGTTTTCAACGAAAAGTTTGTAGCTTGCCTCGGCATTCAGGGCTTCGGTAAACAGCTGAACCTGATGCTTGCCGTTGGCTTTGGCCTTGTGCAACGCAAGCCCGGCGTTTTTCATCAGCGTCTGCGGATCACGACCATGCAGCGGCGCGCAGGCCAGGCCGACAGAGCCGGTGACGCTGATCAACTGGTTATCGACGAAGATCGGCTTGTCCAGCGTTGCCAGCACCTGGGTGGCAATGCTTTGCCCGTCATCGGCCCCGGTCTGATCGAGCAGCACGGCGAATTCATTACTGGCAAAACGCGCCAACACGTCGCTGGGGCTCAGGGTGTTACGCAGGCGACGGGCCAGGCTGATCAGCAATTTGTCGCCGGTCTGGTGGCCCAGGCTGTCGTTGATGCGTTTGAAGTTGTCGATGTCCACCAGCAACAGGCTCATGGGCGTGTCGCTATCCCGGGTAAAGCGCTCGTCCAGGGTGCGAATGAACGCCGGCCGGTTGCCCAGGTTGGTCAGGTTGTCGGTGTAGGCCAGGCGCTCGATGCGCTGCTGAGCCAGTTTGCTCTGGGTGATGTCTTCGTAAATGCCGATGTAATGGGTCAACTCGCGGTTGTCGCCATACACCTTGGAAATCGACAGTTGCCCCCAGTAGGGTTCGAGGTTTTTACGACGGCTCTTGAATTCACCTTGCCAGCTGTTGCTGCTGGCAAGGCTGGAATTGGCGTCCTTGAGCACTTCGCTGAGGTTTTCCAGTGCGGGCAGCTCGGACAGCTTGTACCCGTGGACCTCATCGGCCGTGTACTGGGTAATTGCGGTGAAACTCGGGTTGACGTATTCGACCACGCCGTCGCAATTGACCAGCAGGAAGGCATTGGCGCTTTGCTCGACTGCGCGCTGGAATAGGTGCAGCGCGCTGGTGGCGGTGCGCCGGGTGTGGTTGTTGATGGCCTGGGCGAATTGATCCGCCAGCTCACCGGCAAAGGCGATCTCATCGGACTGCCAGGCGCGCGGTTCACCGGTTTGCTCCAGACACAGCACACCCATCACCTGGCCGTCGATGCGAATACTGGCGTCGAGAATGGCGCTGATGTCACGTGGCTTGAAGCTGGCGATCATCTCTTTGGTGCGCGGATCTTGCTGGACGTCGTGTGCATCGATGGCACGGCTGTTATGCAGTGCTTCGAGGTAACTCGGATACGGGCTCGCGTCGATGGGGGCCGGCAGGTGGCTTTTCTTGTCTTCGCGACGATAGGCGGAAATAGGTTCAAGCATGTGGCCACTGAGGTACCACATGCTGGCGCAGGAGATGTTGTAGATCTCGCAGGCACTTTTAGTGATCAGTTCAGCCGCCTCCTGCAACGCGTTATTGGTGCTGTAGCGCTGGCGGGCGAGGTGAAGGATCAGATTTTGCTGGGCGCGGACACGCTCCAGGTGCTCAAACTGTTCGCGTTGGGCTTGTTGATTGAGCTCAAGAGCGATTTGCAGGCGCGAGTTCTGGGTTTCCAGATCGGGGTTGGCGTACTGATCGGCGTCGATCTGCAGGCCATCAACGACCATCAGGTAACCGCGCAACAGGTGCCGATTGTGTTGCTTATAGCCTTCGCCCACTTCGACCACGCTGAGTGGGCCACGGGCGGTGTGCAGGGTATAGCGCACGGTGTAATGCGGGGTTTCAGCAAGCTGCAACTGAATGGAGTCGTGTACTTGATAGCGGGCTTCAGGTTCCATCAGGCTTGCGTAAGGCGAGCCCAATAAGGCGCAGAGTTCCACGGCAGCCAGGCCGAACTGTTTTTCACAGTTTGGATCGAGATAGAGTAGCGCCCAATTGGCTTCATTAAGCCGCTCGAAACGCAGCATGCCGAGGCGCGAAGGCACCGGCAATTGCGTCACTACCTCGGCCGCCGTTCTACCGGCAGCATCGGGTTGGCTCTTCATGAAGGAACTCGCTTTCGGAATACTGAACGCGTGCGGGCGGGGCCCTTTCTGATTTCGCGTGTGGCAAGGTTGCATCATGCAGCACTGGCTGACAAGGGAGCGCGGTGGCTTAGTGCTATAAATGTTTGGCCATAATAGGCTGGTTGTATGCAGTTTATGAATTAAGCGCTCTAGATCAAGGCTTTGCTGGCGGTGGGGGAATATTCCGGATTAGCGGCATTTCGCCGCACTTTGCCAAATCGCGCACAAAAAAAGCCCCGCCATGTGGGCGGGGTTGAGGTCGAGCGGTTTGGCTCGGTGAAACAGGTGGCTCTGGCGCCGCCCCTGTGGGAGCGGATTCATCCGCGAAGAGGGCGGCACATCCAGCAAATAATTGCCTGATACACCGCCTTCGCGAATGAATTCGCTCCCACAAAGGAGAGCGAGCACCCAGCCAGGCTTACAACAGGATCGTGCGGATATCAGCCAGCAGGTCGCTCTGGCGCTGCCCCTGTGCAGACTGTGTGAAAACCCTTAGACAAAAACAAACTGCGCGCGCTCACGTGAAATCTTTAAAAGTTTGTGTGGGTCACAGACCTCAAACTCACGTAGGAGCGCGGTTTTTTGAGCGTTTTTTAGCCAGCTAATTGGCTCGTGAGGTTTTCACACAGCCTGTGTGGGAGCGGATTCATCCGCGAAGAGGGCGGCACATCCAGCAAATCATTGTCTGATACACCGCTTTCGCGAATGAATTCGCTCCCACAAAAGAGAGCGAGCACCCAGCCAGGCTTACAACAGGATCGTACGGATATCAGCCAGCAGGTCGCTCTGGCGCCGCCCCTGTGGGAGCGGATTCATCCGCGAAGAGGGCGGCACATCCAGAAAATCATTGCCTGATACACCGCCTTCGCGAATGAATTCGCTCCCACAAAGGAGAGCGAGCACCCAGCCAGGCTTACAACAGGATCGTGCGGATATCAGCCAGCAGGTCGCTCAGGCGCTTGGTGAAGCGCGCGGCGGCTGCGCCGTTGATTACGCGGTGATCGTAGGACAACGACAATGGCAGCATCAGCTTAGGCTGGAAGGTTTTTCCATCCCAAACCGGCTGCATGGTTGCCTTGGAAACACCCAGAATCGCCACTTCAGGCGCGTTGACGATAGGCGTGAAGCCGGTGCCGCCAATGTGGCCGAGGCTGGAGATAGTGAAGCAGGCGCCCTGCATTTCGTTCGCTGAGAGCTTCTTGGTACGGGCTTTTTCAGCCAGTACTGCGGCTTCGGCAGCGAGTTGCAGCAGGCTCTTCTTGTCGACGTCCTTGATGACCGGTACCAGCAGGCCTTCAGGGGTATCAACAGCAAAGCCGATGTTGACGTATTTCTTGCGGATCACTGCTTTGCCGCTTGGTGCCAGCGAAGCGTTGAAGTCTGGCAGTTCCTTGAGCAGGAAGGCGCAAGACTTGAGCAGCAGAGGCAGGATGGTCAGTTTGACGCCTGCTTTCTCGGCAACGGCTTTCTGCGCAACGCGGAAAGCTTCCAGGTCGGTGATGTCGGCCTGGTCGAATTGTGTAACGTGCGGAATGTTCAGCCAGCTGCGGTGCAGACCGGTGGCGCCCAGTTGCATCAGGCGGGTCATCGGCACTTCTTCGATTTCGCCGAAACGGCTGAAGTCGACTTCAGGGATTGGCTGGATGCCCGCGCCGCCGCTTGCGCCGCCCGCTGGAGCTTCCTTGGCCTTCTGCATCATGGCCTTGACGTAAACCTGCACGTCCTCTTTAAGCACGCGGCCGTGTGGGCCGGTAGCGCTGACGGCGTTCAGCTCAACGCCGAACTCACGGGCCAGTTGGCGAACTGCCGGGCCTGCGTGAACCTTGGCGCCGTCTTTGGCCGGAGCTGCAGCTGTTTGAGCCGGCGCAGCAGCTGGAGCTTCAGCTTTTGGCGCAGGCGCGGCAGCCGGTGCAGCTTCAGCCTTGACCGGTGCGGTAGCAGCAGGAGCGGCAGCTTGAGCAGGGGCAGCAGCAGGCGCAGCGCCAGCCACTTTCAATTTCAGGATCAGGTCGCCGGTGCCGACTTCGTCTTCGAGCTTGACGAGGATGGCTTCGACAACGCCTGCGGCTGGAGACGGGATCTCCATGCTGGCTTTGTCGGACTCCAGAGTGATCAACGATTGATCGGCAGTGATGGTGTCGCCGACCTTGACCATCAGCTCGATGATCTTGGCTTTGCCCGACGAACCGATGTCCGGTACGTGGATGTCCTGCACGGTTTCAGCCGCGGCAGCAACTGGCTCAGCAGCAGGCGCTGGTGCAGCTTCAGCAGGCTTTTCGGCCGGTGCCGGAGCGGCAGCAGCCGGAGCAGCAGCTTCGGCAGGCGCAGCGGCAGCTTCGCCTTCAACTTCCAGCTCAAACAGCTCGTCGCCTTCTTTCAGGCGGTCGCCCAGCTTGACCTTCATGGTCTTGATGACGCCAGCCTTGGGAGCAGGGATTTCCATGCTCGCCTTGTCCGACTCCAGCGTCAGAACGCTCTGGTCAGCTTCGATGCGATCACCGACCTTGACCATCAACTCAATAACTTCACCTTCACCGTTGCCGATGTCGGGTACGCGAATTAGCTCACTCACAATGTCTCTCCTTCGGAGAACCTGTTCACTCTCGATTGCGCCGGGTTAGTCAGTTGCGACAAAACAGCTTTCGGATGCTCATTTAACGTTCATCAAAAACGGTAAATTCCGCATCTTCAGCTGCCTTGTCGCTCCTCGTTCAGCGCGTTATACGATCTCGAAGCAGACTCTTAACAATCCAGTGGGTTGCGTTTTTCAGGATCGATGCCGAACTTGACGATGGCTTCAGCCACAACCTTAGGTTCGATATCGCCACGATCAGCCAAGGCTTCCAGAGCGGCCAGCACAACGAAGTGACGGTCGACTTCGAAGAAGTTACGCAGTTTCTTGCGGCTGTCGCTGCGGCCGAAACCGTCAGTGCCCAAGACTTTGTATTCCTTGGTCGGAACCCACTGACGGATCTGGTCAGCGAACAGTTTCATGTAGTCGGTCGATGCAATCACCGGACCTTTACGGCCAGCCAGGCATTCTTCAACGTAGCTGACCGCAGGCTTCTGGCCAGGGTGCAGACGGTTGCTGCGCTCTACGGCCAGGCCGTCGCGACGCAGTTCGTTGAAGCTGGTCACGCTCCAGACATCAGCACCAATGTTGAATTCGTCACGCAGGATTTTCGCCGCTTCGCGAACTTCACGCAGGATGGTGCCCGAGCCCAGCAACTGGACGTGGTGCGCCGCTTCCTTGGTGTCTTCTTCGAGCAGGTACATGCCTTTGACGATACCTTCCTCGACACCGGCCGGCATGGCTGGCTGGGCGTAGGATTCGTTCATCACGGTCAGGTAGTAGAAAACATCCTGCTGTTCTTCGAACATCCGGCGCATGCCGTCCTGGATGATCACTGCCAGCTCGTAGCCGTAAGTCGGGTCGAAGGTGCGGCAGTTCGGGATGGTCGATGCCAGGATGTGGCTGTGACCGTCTTCGTGCTGCAGACCTTCGCCGTTCAGGGTGGTACGGCCGGCGGTGCCGCCGATCAGGAAGCCACGGGTGCGGCTGTCGCCAGCGGCCCAGGCCAGGTCACCAATACGCTGGAAACCGAACATCGAGTAGAAGATGTAGAACGGAATCATCGGCTGGTTGTGGCTGGAGTACGAAGTACCGGCAGCGATGAAGGAGGACATGGCGCCTGCTTCGTTGATGCCTTCTTCCAGGATCTGGCCTTTCTTGTCTTCGCGATAGAACATCACTTGTTCTTTATCGACTGGCTCGTAGAGCTGGCCGACGGAAGAGTAGATACCCAGTTGGCGGAACATGCCTTCCATACCGAAGGTACGGGCTTCGTCCGGGATGATCGGCACGATGCGCGGGCCAACTTCCTTGTCCTTGACCAGTTGCGAGAGGATCCGCACGAAGGCCATGGTGGTGGAAATTTCGCGGTCGCCGGAACCGTCCAGAATCGCCTTGAGGGTTTCCAGTGGCGGAGTCGGCAGGCTGAAGCTTTCAGCGCGACGCTGTGGTACGAAGCCGCCCAGCGCAGCACGACGCTCGCTCAGGTAACGGGCTTCGGCGCTGCCTTCTTCCGGTTTGAAGAATGGCAGGGCTTCCAGCTGGTCGTCTTTGACCGGGATGTCGAAGCGGTCACGGAAGTGACGCAGGCTGTCGACATCGACTTTTTTGGTGTTGTGCGCAGTGTTTTTCGCTTCGCCAGCACCGGTACCGTAACCTTTGATGGTCTTGGCCAGAACCACGGTCGGTTGACCCTTGTGGTTAACAGCCTGGTGGTACGCCGCGTACATTTTGTACGGGTCGTGGCCGCCACGGTTGAGTTTCCAGATTTCGTCGTCGGACAGGTCAGCAACCATCGCCTTGAGTTCAGGCGTGTTGAAGAAGTGTTCACGGACGAACGCGCCGTCTTTGGCTTTGTAGTTCTGGTACTCGCCGTCGATGACTTCGTCCATGCGACGTTGCAGGATACCGTCGACGTCCTTGGCCAGTAGTGGATCCCAGAAGCGGCCCCAGACTACTTTGGTCACGTTCCACTGAGCACCGCGGAATACGCCTTCGAGTTCCTGAATGATCTTGCCGTTGCCGCGAACCGGGCCATCGAGGCGCTGCAGGTTGCAGTTGACGACGAAGATCAGGTTGTCGAGTTTTTCACGACCGGCCAGCGCGATGGCGCCCAGGGATTCCGGCTCGTCGGTCTCGCCGTCGCCCAGGAAGCACCAGACTTTCTGCTTGCCTTCAGGGATGTAACCGCGATGCTCCAGGTACTTCATGAAGCGCGCCTGGTAGATCGCCTGGATTGGACCCAGACCCATGGATACGGTCGGGAACTGCCAGAAATCTTTCATCAGCCACGGGTGTGGATAAGACGACAGGCCTTTGCCATCGACTTCCTGACGGAAGTTGTTCATTTGTTCTTCGGTGATCCGGCCTTCCATGAACGCACGGGCGTAAACGCCTGGCGATGCGTGACCCTGGAAGTAAATCAGGTCGCCGCCGTGTTCGTCGGTCGGGGCCTGGAAGAAGTAGTTGAAGCCAATGTCATACAGCGTGGCGCTGGATGCGAAGCTGGAGATGTGACCGCCCAGGTCTGGGTCATTCAGGTTGGTTTTGACAACCATGGCCAACGCGTTCCAGCGGATCAGCGAGCGAATGCGGCGTTCCATGAACAGGTCGCCAGGCATGCGTGCTTCGTGAGTGACCGGAATCGTGTTGCGATAAGGCGTGGTGATGGCGTACGGCAGCTGCGAACCACTACGGGTGGCCAGCTCGCCCATACGGGTCATCAGGTAATGAGCACGGTCTTCGCCTTCTTTGTCGAGAACCGATTCCAGGGCGTCCAGCCATTCCTGGGTTTCGACGGGATCGAGGTCTTGCATGGCTTGCTCCAGGGCGGAAAGGCTTCCAGAATCGGTTGCCTGAGTGTTTGCGACTGGCCTTGTGGGCAGACGACATAAATTCTTGGATGACCGGCGGTTGTTCCGGCGGCGTGTAGTTTTACTACAAATCGTCGGCTATTTCAGCCTTTCGAACTGTAGGGGCAGTAGTAAAGCTACAGGGAAGCGTATAAAAGGTTCGTCATGTGTTGTGGGATAAAACGTTCCTGTTGGTTGAAAACAAACATAAGCGAATCAAATCAGATGCTGGCTGCTACAAAATTAACTATCCCAGCAATTTATGACTTTTGTTCGACAGTCTTGTCAGTCGCTCGCAGGTTTTTTGCGCGCTACACAGCGCTTCGCACGCCGATCTAGGATAGACCATGAGCCTACCTTCGCTGGCCGATATTCCGGCCATCCTGCTGCCTTTAGTCTCTCGTGCGCAACAGACGTTTCGCACATCCCTTGCTGCTTCGTCGGACGGCGCTTCGGCACCTTTCGACGCCTGGCCTGAATCTCGTCGTGCAGCGTTCGACCGGGTTTGCGCGGCCAGTGACTTCGTCACCGAGCAGGTCTGTCGTGACCCTCATCTGTTGCTGGACCTCGCGGAATCCGGTGAGCTGGAGCGCAGTTTCGCTCCCGGTGAGCTGCGCGGGCAGCTCGCGGCAGCGGTGGCCGAAGCCGTCAGCGAGGACGAACTGGGGCGTAATCTACGTCGCCAGCGTGCGCGGCAGCAAGTGCGGATTATCTGGCGCGACCTGACCCGGCAGGCCGATCTGGTGGAAACCTGTCGCGATCTGTCCGACATGGCTGATGGCTGCATCGACCTGGCTTACCAATGGTTGTACGAGCGCCATTGCCAGCAGTTCGGCACGCCTACGGGGCGGCGCAGCGGCGAAGCGCAGCAGATGGTCATTCTGGGCATGGGCAAGCTGGGTGCGGTGGAGCTGAACCTTTCGTCGGACATCGACCTGATCTTCGCTTATCCGGAAGGCGGTGAGACGGTGGGGGTCAAGCGCCCACTGGATAACCAGGAGTTTTTCATCCGTCTGGGGCAGCGTTTGATCAAGGCGCTGGACCCGATAACCGTCGACGGCTTCGTGTTCCGCGTTGACATGCGCCTGCGGCCTTACGGTTCATCCGGGGCCTTGGTGCTGAGCTTCAATGCGCTGGAGCAGTATTACCAGGACCAGGGGCGCGACTGGGAACGCTACGCGATGATCAAGGCCCGTGTCGTGGGCGGCGATCAGGCGGCGGGCGAGCAGTTGCTGGACATGCTGCGGCCGTTCGTCTATCGCCGCTATCTGGATTTTTCGGCCATTGAAGCGCTGCGCACCATGAAGCAGCTGATTCAGCAGGAAGTGCGCCGTAAAGGCATGGCAGAGAACATCAAGCTGGGTGCCGGTGGCATTCGCGAAGTCGAGTTCATCGCCCAGGCGTTCCAGTTGATTCATGGTGGACGGGACTTGAGCCTGCAACAGCGCCCGCTGCTTAAAGTGCTGCGCACGCTGGAAGGGCAGGGTTACTTGCCTGCTGCGGTCATCGACGAATTGCGTCAGGGCTATGAATTCCTGCGTTATACCGAGCATGCCATCCAGGCCATTGCCGACCGGCAGACGCAAATGTTGCCTGAGGATGAAAAGGATCAGGCCCGAATCGCCTTCATGCTGGGTTTTGCCGACTGGAAGAGCTTCCATGAACAGTTGATGCACTGGCGTGGACGGGTGTCGTGGCATTTCCGTCAGGTCATCGCGGACCCGGACTCTGATCCGGACGACGAACAGCAGGAAGAAGCCGAGGTTGTGGTCGGTGTGGAATGGCTGCCGCTGTGGGAAGAGTCCCAGGACGAAGACGCCGCCTGCCGCCAGTTGCTGTCAGGCGGGTTCGTTGATGCAGATAAAGCGCTGAAGAACCTCAACGATTTGCGCAACAGCTCCCAGTTGCGCTCCATGCAGCGTCTTGGCCGTGAGCGACTGGATGCATTTATTCCGCGTTTACTGGCGCAGGCGGTCGAACACGACAATCCCGATCTGGTGCTTGAGCGTGTACTGCCGTTGGTTGAAGCCGTCGCCCGGCGCTCTGCGTATCTGGTGCTGCTCACCGAAAACCCTGATGCACTGCGTCAGTTATTGACGCTGTGCGCCGCCAGCCCATGGATTGCCGAGCAAATTGCGCGCTTCCCGTTGCTGCTTGATGAGTTGCTCAACGAGGGCAGACTGTTCAACCCGCCGCAAGCTCTGGAGCTGGCTGCGGAATTGCGCGAGCGTCTGACCCGAATCCCCGAAGATGACCTTGAACAGCAGATGGAAGCCTTGCGTCACTTCAAGCTGGCGCACCGTTTGCGCGTGGCAGCATCGGAAATCACCGGCAGTCTGCCTTTAATGAAAGTCAGCGATTACCTGACCTGGCTGGCCGAAGCGATTCTTGAACAGGTGCTGGCGCTGGCGTGGCGGCACACGGTTGCGCGCCACGGAACGCCGTCGCGGCCGGATGGCAGCCTTTGTGATCCGGGCTTTGTCATCGTTGGCTACGGCAAGGTTGGTGGCATCGAGCTGGGCCATGGTTCGGACCTTGATCTGGTGTTCATCCATGATGGCGACTTGCAGGCTGAAACCGATGGAGCGAAACCGATTGATAGCGCGCAGTTCTTTACGCGTCTGGGGCAGCGGATCATTCACTTGCTGACCGCGCAAACCAACTCCGGTCAACTGTATGAAGTGGACATGCGCTTGCGCCCGTCTGGCGCATCAGGGTTATTGGTCAGTTCGCTCGGGGCTTTTGCCCGCTATCAAGAAAATGAAGCATGGACGTGGGAGCATCAGGCTCTGGTCCGCGCACGGGTGCTGGTGGGCAGCCGGGAAGTAGGGCAGGCATTTGAAGGTGTGCGCGCGTCGGTGCTGGGCCGCGAACGGGATTTGTCCAGGCTGCAGCAGGAGGTCAGCGAGATGCGCGCCAAGATGCGTGGCAGCCTCGGCACCAAGGCCACGGCGGCCGGTACGGCGGCAAATGCCTTCCTGGCAACAGTGCCCTTCGACCTCAAGCAGGATGCCGGTGGTATCGTCGATATCGAATTTATGGTGCAATACGCGGCCTTGGCGTGGTCCCGGGAGCATCCGGCACTGCTGCGTTACACCGATAACATTCGTATTCTAGAAGGGCTGGAAGAGGCCGGGCTGATCCCCGCCAGCGACGCCAGCCTGCTACGCGAGGTCTACAAGATCTACCGCTCGGCCGCTCACCGTCAGGCCTTGCAGAACCAGGCCGGTGTCGTGCCGGGGGATCAGTTTGAAACCCAGCGCCGCGAAGTGATGCGGGTCTGGGGGGAGATGGGTTTGAGTTGATCTGAGGTCCCACGGGTTAGCGTTCATCTTGGTTGGCGGTGATCCTGTGCAGACTGTGTGAAAACTACTGCGCTCGGCAATACTGCGTTAAAAACAGGCGAAAAATGCTCATTTAGAACACCTAGACTCCGCTTTTTCGCCTGTTTTTGCCTTGTCTTGCCGTCGCTCGCTACGTTTTCACACAGTCTGTGTGGGAGCGAATTCATTCGCGAAGAGGGCGGTACATCCGATAGAGATTTGGTGTTCGATGCGCCGCTTTCGCGAATGAATTCGCTCCCACAGTGCCTCAACCGCTCTTACGGTAAAGGCACTATATAAAGCTATGACAGGGAGGCGTCGGGTTGTGTGGGAACGTCACGCAAGCCGATCGGCCTCCCTGATCGTTTCTGTCGTTTTGGATGAAACATGAGAATTCTGATCGTTGGGCCCAGCTGGGTAGGCGACATGGTAATGGCGCAAACGCTGTTCCAGTGCCTCAAACAGCGCCACCCTGAATGCGACATCGATGTCCTGGCCCCGGAATGGAGCCGTCCGATTCTGGAGCGTATGCCTGAAGTGCGCGCGGCCCTGAGCTTTCCGCTGGGTCACGGTGCGCTGGAACTGGCCACGCGTCGCCGGATCGGCAAGTCCCTGGCAGGGCAATACGATCAGGCGATTCTGCTGCCCAATTCTCTGAAGTCCGCATTGGTGCCGTTTTTTGCTGGCATCCCCAAGCGGACCGGCTGGTGTGGCGAGTTTCGTTACGGCCTGCTCAACGACGTGCGCACGCTCGACAAAGAGCGGTATCCGCTGATGATCGAGCGTTTCATGGCGCTGGCGTATGAACCCGGTGCCGAGCTGCCGCGTCCCTACCCAAAACCAGACCTGCGTATTGATCTCACCACCCGCGATGCGGCGCTGACCAAGTTTGGCCTCAGCCTGGATCGGCCGGTGCTTGCGTTATGTCCGGGAGCCGAGTTCGGCGAGTCCAAGCGCTGGCCTGCCGAGCATTACGCGAAAGTGGCTGAAACGAAGATTCGCGAAGGCTGGCAAGTCTGGCTGTTCGGTTCGAAGAAAGATCATCCGGTGGGCGAAAGCATTCGTGAACGGCTGATTCCAGGCCTGCGCGAAGAGTCGGTCAATCTCAGCGGCGATACTTCGCTGGCTGAAGCCATTGATCTGTTGTCGTGCGCCGATGCCGTGGTCTCCAACGACTCAGGTCTGATGCACGTCGCGGCGGCGCTGAATCGCCCGCTGGTGGCGGTTTACGGTTCGACATCGCCGGGCTTCACGCCGCCGCTGGCCGATCAGGTGGAAGTCGTGCGTCTGGGCCTGGAATGCAGCCCTTGCTTTGATCGTACCTGCCGGTTTGGCCACTACAATTGCATGCGTCTGCTGGAGCCGGATTCCGTGGTGCAGGCGCTGGGTAATCTGGGTGCCACACCGGTGGAGGTCGCCTGATTGCGGGTCTTGCTGATCAAAACTTCGTCGCTGGGCGATGTGATTCACGCGTTGCCAGCACTGACTGATGCTGCTCGGGCTGTGCCGGGTATCCAGTTTGACTGGGTGGTGGAGGAAGGCTTCGCCGAGATCCCGACCTGGCACCCGGCCGTTGGCAATGTGATTCCGGTCGCGATCCGGCGCTGGCGCAAGAATCTCTGGCAGACGTTCAAGACCGGTGAGTGGCGGCGCTTCAAACAACGTTTGCGCGATACCCATTACGACCTGGTGATTGACGCTCAGGGTTTGCTGAAAAGTGCCTGGCTGACCCGCTATGTCAGCGCACCCGTGGCCGGACTGGACAAGGACTCGGCCCGCGAGCCCCTCGCCAGCCGTTTCTACGATCAGGCTTATCCAGTCGCGCGTGGGCAACATGCGGTTGAGCGATTACGGCAACTGTTCGGGCAAGCGCTGGGTTACGCGGTGCCTGCCGGGCTGGGTGATTACGGTCTCGACCGTGGTCGCCTGCTGGGTGCAGACGACAATACGCCGCCATTCGTTCTATTTCTGCATGGCACCACTTGGGACACTAAGCACTGGCCCGAGCTGTACTGGCGGCAGTTGGCCGAACGCATGGGCGCGCAGGGCCTGCAAGTGCGCTTGCCGTGGGGTAACCCGAGCGAAAAAGCCCGTGCCGAGCGCATCGCCGAAGGTCTGGAACATGCAGCCGTGCTGCCGAAGCTGAATCTGGCAGGCGTCGCTCAGGTGCTGGCCGGTGCGCAGGCCTGTGTCGCGGTGGACACGGGTATTGGTCATTTGGCCGCAGCGCTGGATGTGCCGACGGTTTCCCTGTTTGGCCCGACCAATCCTGGGCTGACCGGTGCTTACGGCAAGTCGCAGGTTCATCTGGCGGGTGACTACCCGGCGTGTGCGCCGTGCCTGCAAAAGAAATGTACGTATCAACCGACGGATGAAGACCGCCGTCAGTTCGATACAAAACGCGAGTGGCCGATGTGCTTCACTCGTTTGAATCCCGAGCGGGTAGCGAGCCAATTGGGTTCGCTGTTGCTGGCAAAGGAGCCCGGCTGATGCAACTGGCTTTTGTACTGTATAAATACTTCCCGTTTGGCGGGCTGCAACGCGACTTCATGCGCATCGCTCTGGAGTGCCAGCAGCGTGGGCATCAGATCCGGGTTTACACCCTGATCTGGGAAGGCGAAGTGCCGCCGGGCTTCGAAGTGCTGGTGGCGCCGGTCAAAGCGTTCTTCAACCATCGCCGCAATGAAAAGCTCAGTGCCTGGATGGAAGCGGACCTGGCCAAGCGCCCGGTAGATCGTCTGATCGGCTTTAACAAAATGCCTGGCCTTGACGTGTACTACGCCGCCGACGGCTGCTTTGAAGACAAAGCGCAGACGTTGCGTCATTCGCTGTATCGCCAATGGGGCCGCTATCGCCATTTCGCCGAGTACGAGCGAGCGGTGTTCGCCAAAGACGCGAAGACTCAGGTGCTGATGATTTCCGAAGTCCAGCAGCCGCTGTTCATCAAATATTACGACACACCGTTGTCGCGCTTTCATCTGTTGCCGCCGGGCATTGCCCAGGATCGTCGCGCACCTGCTGACGCGCCGCAGATTCGCGCTGATTTCCGCAAGGAATTCGGGTTGGCTGACGACGACTTGTTGCTTGTGCAGATCGGCTCCGGTTTCAAGACCAAGGGCGTGGACCGCAGCCTGAAAGCGCTCGCCGCGCTGCCAGCCGAACTTAAAAAACGTACCCGGCTGTTTGTAATCGGTCAGGACGACCCCAAAGTATTCCAGCTGCAAAGCGCGACGCTGGGCCTGGGTGATCACGTCACCTTCATGAAGGGGCGTAGCGACATTCCGCGTTTCCTGTTGGGGGCCGACGTCCTGATTCATCCGGCGTACAACGAAAATACCGGCACCGTGCTGCTTGAGGCACTGGTGGCGGGGCTGCCTGTCTTGGTCAGCGCGGTGTGTGGCTATGCTCATTACATCGCCGAAGCCGACAGCGGTCTGGTGCTGGATGAGCCGTTCGAACAGACACAGCTCAACGAATACCTGGCGAACATGCTGGCCGATGACACTGCGCGCGCCAACTGGAGCCGCAATGGTCTGGCCTTCGCTGATACAGCCGATCTTTACAGCATGCCGCAGCACGCGGCCGATGTGATTCTGGCGGAGCACTACGCATGAAGTTGTTCCTCGCTGAACCGTTCAAGACCCTTTGGGAGGGCCGCGACGCCTTCGCCGAAGTCGAGCGTCTGGACGGTCAGGTCTATCGCGAACTCGAAGGTCGGCGCACCTTGCGCACCGAAGTCGATGGTCGCGGTTACTTCGTCAAGATTCACCGCGGCATTGGCTGGGGCGAAATCGGCAAGAACCTGCTCACCGCCAAACTGCCCGTGCTGGGTGCAGGCATGGAGTGGAAAGCCATTGCCCGCCTGAAAGAAGTGGGCGTACCGACCATGACCGCCGTGGCTTACGGCGAGCGGGGCAACAACCCGGCGGCGCAGCATTCATTTATCGTCACCGAAGAGCTGGCACCCACCGAAAGCCTGGAGGATGTCAGCATCAACTGGCGGAACGAGCCGCCAGAGCCACGCCTCAAGCGCGCGTTCATTGCCGAAGTGGCGCGGTTGGTGGGCATGATGCATCGCGCGGGTGTCAACCATCGTGACTGTTACATCTGCCACTTCCTGTTGCACACCGACAAGCCGGTCACGGCCGATGATTTCCGCCTCTCGGTGATCGACCTGCATCGCGCCCAGACCCGCCGGGCAATTACTCCGCGCTGGCGCAATAAGGATCTGGCCGCACTGTACTTTTCTGCACTGGATATCGGCCTGACGCGGCGCGACAAGTTGCGCTTTCTCAAAGGCTACTTCCAGCAACCGTTGCGCCAGATTCTGGCGGAAGAAGCGAGGCTGCTGCGCTGGCTTGAGGTCAAAGCCGACAAGCTTTATGAGCGTAAAGTCCGCTACGGGGACGCGCTCTGATGGCAGGTTGGAATCTGGAGCCGGCCTACGCGTCCTTGAGTGACGAATTTGGCAGCCTTGACGCGGTGTTTGCGTTGGAAGGCGAACGACTGACCCGGGACCCATTGTCGGAAGTGATCAAGGTTCAGCGCGAAGGCGTTAACTATTACGTCAAACGTTATGTGGGCGCTGGTAAAGGCTTGCGTCGCTACCTGGGCAAGCCGCGTGTCAAATCCGAGTGGCAGAACCTCAAGCGTTTTGCCAAATGGGGCATTCCTACTGCCGAGGTGGTCGCCTGGGGGCTGGAGCGTCGCGGCACCGCTTACGATCGCGGTGCGTTGATTACCCGTGAATTGCCCAATACCGAAGATTTGTCCGCCGTGGCAAAGCGTGAGGACCCACGCCTGTCCGACCGCTCGTGGGTGGATACGGTCAGCCGTCAGGTGGCCCGCTACACGCGTGCCATGCATGACCAGAACTTTACGCACAACGACCTGAAGTGGCGCAATCTGTTGGTCGACGATCAAGCCAGGGTATTCCTGATCGATTGCCCCAATGGCGCGTTCTGGACAAGCTTCATGTTGCGGTATCGAATTACCAAGGATCTGGCGTGTCTGGATAAGTTAGGTAAATACCATCTGTCCAACACACAGCGTCTGCGCTTCTATTTGCAGTATCGACAGCGAACGCGGCTGAACGCGTCCGACAAGAAACGTATCCGCCATGTTGTCAGTTTCTTTGAGGGGCGCGAATGACTGATTTTATTGCACCCAGCGAGCGCCCGTTGCTTGAACGCCATGGCCTGGCTGATTTCGACTCGCTTTGGGAGGTCCAGCTCGATGCTGTCGATGAGCCCAATACCGGTCGCGGCGGCTGGAGCAGCGTGTTCCGCATGGAGCTTGAAGGCACGGGCTTCTACCTCAAGCGCCAGAGCAACTACCTGACTCGCACCTTGCACCATCCGCTTGGCGAGCCGTCGTTTTCCCGCGAGTTTCGTAACATCAGCCGCTACCAGAAGTTGGGTATTCCGGCGTTGCAGGCGGTGTTTTACGGCGAGCAGCGCGTCAATGGCGAGCGCCGTGCAATCCTGATGACGCGGGCGCTGGATGGCTGGACTGATCTGGATACGCTGCTGCAGCATTGGCCCGAGATGGAGAGCCAGCAACAGTCTGCGATTCTGCAATCCTGCGGTGATTTGGCGCGCACGCTGCACGCGGCGCGGCAGATACACGGTTGTTTCTATCCCAAGCATATTTTCATGCGGGCCAAGGCGGGCTTTTATCGTGCGCAGTTGATCGATCTAGAGAAGACCCGGCCCTTGCTGCTCGGGATGCGTGACCGGATCAAGGACCTTGAGCCACTCTTGCGTCGGGCGCCGATGTGGAGCAGTGCGCAGGTGCGGGAGCTGCTGGCGGCTTATCTGCAAGCGGGGCTCGAGAGCCCGCAGGTCGAAGATTTGTATGCGCGGCTCGGTGAGCGCGGCACTCACAAGCGCGCTGCACGGCGCAGCGAACACGAAGAGATCCGTTGATGCGTTTGTCTGAACTCAAAGAGGCCGGACGTACGCCCGTCTTGCCGATCAATCTGTCATTGGCGGATGCGGCCGGTCCTGCTGAATTGCAATTATTGACGTTGCTGCGGGTTCTGCCCGGTCAGCGTTATGTCGGTGCGGGCGTATGGCGTGGCCGGCCAGTGTTGGCCAAATTACTGGTTGGCCCAAAAGCCCCACGGCATTTTCAGCGTGAGCTGGAAGGCGTACGTGCATTGGCTGCGCAAGGCATGACCACGCCGTTGTTGCTGGCTGACGGTCTTCAGGACGGCGAGGGCGGCTGGCTGCTATTCGAGTTTCTCGAACAGGCCCGCAGCCTGGGCGATGCGTGGCTTGAGGTGGAAGATCAGACGCCGTTGAGCGACGCGCAGCAGGACGTGTTGGGCGAGGCGTTGTCGGCCATCGCTCAGTTGCACCTCAAAGGGCTGTGGCAGGAAGATCTGCATCTGGACAACCTTTTGCGCTGCAACGGCAAGTTGTACTTGATCGATGGCGCGGGGATTCGTGCTGAAGAGGCGGGCAAACCGCTGTCCCGGCAAAAAGTGCTGGAAAACCTCGGCGTGTTTTTCGCTCAGTTGCCCAAGTCTCTGGAACCCTTCACCGAAGAGTTGTTGGTGCATTACCTGTTGAGCAATGGCGAACATGGTCTGCCCATGGAAGCGTTGCAGAAGCAGATCGACAAGGTACGTGCCTGGCGATTGAAGGATTATCTGGACAAGGCGGGGCGTGATTGCAGTCTGTTCAGCGTGATTGATGAGCCGTCGCAACTGCGCGCGATTCGCCGGGAAGAAGAGCCTGCAATGTTGCCTGTGCTGGCTAACGCTGATGCGCTGCTGGATCAGGGTCACATGTACAAGACTGGCGGTGCGGCCAGTGTCGCCCGGGTCGAAGTCGATGGTCGTGCTCTGGTGATCAAGCGCTACAACATCAAGGACCTTGCCCACTGGTTCAAGCGCTTCTGGCGCCCCAGTCGCGCCTGGCATTCGTGGCGTGAAGGCAATCGGCTGATGTTCCTCGGCATCGCCACGCCCAAGCCGCTGGCGTTGCTGGAAACACGCTTTTTCGGTCTGCGGAACAAGGCGTACCTTGTCACCGAGTTTTTGCCGGGGCCGGATATCATCGAGCGCTTCGCGCCTTACGTAACGTCGGGAGATGCGCCGGAAAGCGAGCTGGTGGCGCTGGATCAGCTTTTCGAGCAGTTGGTGCGTGAGCGCATCAGCCATGGTGATCTGAAAGGCCATAACGTGTTCTGGCGCCAGGATCGCTGGGCTTTGATTGATCTGGACGCCATGTGCCAGCACACCTCGCAGGCCTCGTTCGCGACCGCCTTCGCCCGCGACCGCGCCCGCTTCATGCGCAACTGGCCCGCCGATAGCGCGCTGCACCAATTGCTTGAACAGCGGTTGCCGAAGGTTTAGTCATTTTGGGTGCAGGGCGCTGCGTTGGAGCGAGGCTTGCCCGCGAAGAGCTAAAGCGCGGTGTTACTGATACACCGTGGCGACTGATTCGCGGGCAGGCCTCTCTCCAACGGGAATAACCCGGTTTTATGGGTGTGGTGCTTACTCGCGATTCAGGCGCTGCGGTTCGTCAGACACACCGCGTCATCGTTCATCGCGGGCAAGCCCGGCTGCTATCAAACATCACTCCAATAATGGATTTGAAACAGGGACCTTGTAGGAGCTAACTTGTTGGCGAAGCGGAATTTCTGACGATGCGGGTCCGACGTCTCGCCAACAAGTTGGCTCCTACAGATCCAATGTTTGCTGCGCGACAGCGTGGTGTCAGGGACACCGGGGCGACTCCCACAAGATCATCGCGTCTCACGCAACCCGCGTCAGATTGATTTCCTCCAGCCCGACAATAAGGGCGTCCATGTCTGCGTAAGGTTTCAGGTTGACCGAGGTCCAGGTGGCTCGCTCCACATAAACCTGTCCTTGTGCGTTGACCTTCACCGGCGTGCGATGAATGGCATTGTCCCGTGCGCGATGGACGATCACAGGCAGGCTGTTTTCACTCTCTTCGACGAAAAACATCCCAGGCCTGATCAGTCTTTCCTCGACAGGCAACGATTGCGCAGGTCGGACGGCAACGGCGGGTTTGAAGGTTTCCATCTCTACCCGAAAGTCACTTTTGATGAAGCTCTGTTGACTGCTCAAGGTATCGGTCACCTTCTCTCCTGGGTCTATCGAGATGCCTCGAGCCTGACCGGGCTTTACATCGATCACTCGTACGCCGATACCGCCTTCCAGCTCGGCGAGTCCCGGGACAATTTTTTCAAACGTATTGGCATGGCTGTTACCGACCAGTGCAATCCACTTGTGGGCCCCCATGACTTCTTGATGTTTGCGCACTGTGCGCGAAGCGAAGTGGCTGAACATCTGTTGGCGAGTAGTCGGCGCCAGACTTTCCAGGTCTTTGAGGTAGTAGCTGGCGGCACAGTCCAAAGCCCTGATTTCCAGGCCCTGACCGCGCGCCTTGGTGATCAGATGTTCAAAGGTGTAAACGCCGTCGACATCGGTGTTATGACCTCGGTCCATCCTTTTCAAGTCATGGAGCAGGGTTTTGCTCATGTAGCCGGTGTCGACGAAACGATCCAGGTCTGCCTGATGGACGTCGCTGAGCAGGTGCTCGATGTAGAGTGTTTTTACCTCTTGTCTGGACAGTAACGGCAAGTTGTCGATGATCAGCTTCTTGCTGGCAATGGAGGAATGGACCTCTCCAATGACCACGCCATCGGCATGCTGATACAGGTCTTCGAGAAAATCGCCATGGCTCATGCCCGGTGCAACGGCTGGCATGGTTGGGCGAGCCGGTAACTCCTTGACGATGATGGTCCGGGCATCTTTCTGCAATGCGTGGCGCAGATTGAAAAATTGGTCACTGACCACCGAGTGCTGTTTATTGGCACTGAAATAACGCGAGTCCAGCCCGCGGTTCTCGAAATTGATCAATTCATGCAGGGTGTCACGTGCTTCTGCGGGCATTGAATAGGCGGTGTCTCGCAAGGACAGTTGCAGGGCCGTAGGTGGCGTTTCAGCGGGCCAGTGTTGCACGTCGACTGGTTGCCAGCCGCTGGCGTCGTTCCATTCAAACCCTGGCTTGCCCGTGTAAGGGTTATCGAGTTCGCCCCTGAATTTTCTATGTATCTGCTGATAAAGCGCGTCATCCAGTCGGCTGGGTGGCGATTGCGTCAGCGCTGTAGCCAGGCTTGATGCGCCTTGATCCTGGAGCAGCGGGTTGGCCATTTCGATCCGGAAATCGGACTTGCCAAACGCATTGCCGGTTTCTTCAATCTCCCGGCTGATAACGGTCGGTCGACCGAGGGGCACTTCGCGTACGCGTACGCTGATCGCGCCTTGCAGCTCGGCGATGCCAGGGACTTGTTGATACGTATTGGCAAATTTCTGGTCGAGTAACGCCACCCAGCGGCGTGATGGATGGGACGTAACGTCGGCGCTAATAACTGTATGTGCGAAGAAGTTGCTCATTTTTTGTTCAGTTGCCAGGTCGCCCGCTGCGATTGCCACCGGATTATTGAGCAGTGGGTAGCTGACCGAAGAGCTGATCGGTCGAACTTCCAGGCCATGGCGGTGCGCGGTCTTTATCAAGTGATAGTAGTCATATTCCTTGCTGCGGTTTCTCAGTGCGCCGCCGTTGAGTTCTTCCAGCCAGAATTTCAGGTCACTTGAGCCTGTCCTGCTTCTGGCCCCCAGCTTTCGGTATTTCTCCAGTTTGTACATATGCAGATCGCTAAACAGATGCTGAATGTACAAAACCTTCACGTCCTGTTCAGCCAGCGCGGCCATGTTTTCGATGAGCAGACGCTTGCTGGCGAGCGACCTTGGGGCCTCGCTGACGACCATCGCATTGCTGTTTTCGAAGACTTTCCTGATCAGCCCGGTAGCTCCGGCGTTCGCGTCCAGGCTAGGTAACACCGGGCGTGGTGCCGGAACGGCCGACGTAAAAAATGCCTGCGCATCAAGGTAGAGTTTGTCTCGTTGGGCTGAGAATTTCGAGCGTACCTCTCTGAAAACAGCGTTGAAATAGTCTTCAAGATCCAGCCCCAGTGCGTCCATCGTGTTACTGGTATTACTGAGAATGCTGAAATGTGGGCGTAACTGCAGTGGCAGTTCATAGGGCACTACCGCACTGGTAATGGGGTCGGCGGTTGTCGCGGTTTCACTCACCAGCGGCCTGAATGTATCGTCCATCCCGCCACGCAGATTGTGTCGCTGCAGGAGTTGCCATTTGCCCTGAGCATCCAGCCGTACCGGACGCTTGCCGAAGAAGGCGAACGGATTTTGCGGGTCGATGATGTTCCAGCAGCGCGCTCCCGCATCGAAGTGGACCTCGAAAACCTGAGTGCCGAGTTCGACGTAATACTTGTTATTGATCAGACTGACGCCATTGGCGTGGCCGGACGACAACGGGATCGTATCTTTCATTGAAATGTTCACGGCGACCCCCTGTTTTATGCCGTCTGCGTTCAGGGCGGTCGACTGGGCGACAGGCTGGCCCAAGGGGCGCCATGCACCGTCCAGGTCACGCCGGGCGAACTCTCCGGTCGGTTGTGGGGCTTTGGAAAGATCGCTGTTCACGTGGTACACCGATGCATGGCCATTCGCGTTTGGCTTGCTGCGCCAGAAGGTCTCCCCCTCGAGGTGCACGGGATGCAGGTCAGCCTGACTGGGGGCGCGCGTGATGTTTTTCGCGGCCGGAAGTACTGACGCGTGTTTGCCGTTGTGCCCGAGTTGGCGCAATGCACCGAAACCTTTCATGCCAGCTGACAAATCCCCGGCTGCGCCCAGGCTGTTGAACAGTGAGCTGAGAATATAGGCGCTGGCGGTTTCCCGGTCGCCATTGGCGAAGGCTTGCAGGGCTTTCATGCTGTCGCGCAGGGAAAGCAGTGCGCCGACCGCAAAGCTGGCCGGCGGGAAGGGCAGCGTTACCACTGTGGCGACCAGCTCGAATGTTATCCAGGCCAGTTTCGCCAGCATATCGCTGCGGCCAGTGGTCGTGTCCTCGACATCGCGCAGTTGGCGCTCGAGGGGGCGATTGAAGCAGAGATCCTGGAAGTCGTTCACTGCATCCCGCGGTATGACCGGCGGTTTGCTCTCTCCGCCTTCTCTCATGTCGCGCAGGAAGAACGACAGTTTGCGGCGTGCATCAATCCGGCAGCGGTCTTTGTAGTAATCGATCATGCCGGAGGTTGAGAGCGAGCTTTTGAAGTCGCTCAACAGGCGCAACTCAAGACCATCCGGTGCCTGCGGGGTGTAAAGCATTGTTGCCTGGGTCGCGTCGGCGGATGACAACAAATAACAACCCTGAACGGTTTCAACCTGAATCAGCTCGACCCTGCCAGGTGAAACCGCGTTATAGAGGTCGTTCACGACTTCGCCCACCTTGGAAATATCGGTGCCTATCAGCGGGTTTTCCAGGCGCAGTTGCAAGGTGTGCAGCGGATAGAGGAGCCGCGCCTGGCTGTCGGTCTGGTGCAGATGGTTCATGGATAGCCGGAGCCATTGATACTGCTGTGGGTCGAGCTGACCTTTAAGATAGCCACGCAGTGCAGCCGCTTTCATTTGCAGTACGGTGATCTGCAGGCTGCTGCGTCGGCGATGGTCGTAACCGGGCGAAGCAGGATCGAGCAGGGTATCCCTGACCAGCTTGATGTAATCGTCGCTGAGCCACTTGCCATGTACCGAGCGTGCGACTTTTTGCGGCGTCAGTGGCGTCAGATCGATAGACGACGGGCCACTGAATGTTGCTTCGGTGTCGGCGCTGCTGCTGAGCAGCCCAAGGGTATCGTCATAGCCGTTGCGCAACATCTGCGTGTAGCTCAGTACTTCGCGCTGGGAGGTGATGATGATCTGGTCCGGATCGACGCTGCGTTCAGCCACACCCAGCAACTCGCTGATTTTTTTGCTGGCGCGCTGATGAACGTAGTCTTCGAAATCCTGCGCCTGGGTGGGTGGTTTTGCGTGGAAGTTTTCGGTAGCGCCGGCTATCGCATCTTCCAGGGCCAGCAGTTCCTGTCGCTCGGCGAGGCTGGCGCGCATGAACCAGTCCGGCGCTCGTTGCGCCTGATCGGCGGCGGCCACTCGCACATGCTGGCGCACGAACTGCCCAAGTGCCTGATTGTAGTGGCTGCGAGTGATTAGCTGAACGTAGTTGGCGGGTGGGTAAGGCTTGAGGCGCAGGGCGGCGAAGCGCTTCTCGAGATTTTCACGGCTGGACGCTGGCACCTGTTTAAGCAAATAACGGCTCATTTCAGGCGATGTGGTCCAGCTGACCAGTTCGTGGGTGAGTTGAGTCTGGTTGTCGAAGGCTTGAAAACGTTGTGCCCTCGGCGCATCGGCAGCGAACATGATCAGCCGCTCAAGGCGTCCCTGGGCATCGTTTTTACGAAAAATCAGCATGCCGCCCAGAATGTCGCCGTCATCAAGCTTGATCTGCTGGACTTGCAGATTTGGCGTGGTCTGCCCCGTTGCATCCGTCTCGATCTGCTCAATGATCGCGAAATCGTCCGCCAGGATATGCGCCTGCATCTTTGCCGCGTAGGCCAGAGCGGTTACCTGCTTGCGTGTGAGGTCGCGCATCAGTTGCTGATTGTGCTCAGTTGCGTAGACCGTTTGTTGGTACTCGCGAAATACAGTGCCCAGATTCAGATCGTCGACCAGCTTCGCTACGTAAGCGTGGGTCAGTAGTGGATGGCTCGTTTGCATAAGCGTGCCGTTCAGACGGAAGGTGCTCAGCGTCTGGAGTGCCGAGCTGGCGTCCGTGTCTCCGGGATGTAGCCCGTACAGTGCCATTTCCAGCAGCGAGCGCCGGGTCGTATAAAGTTCGCCGGAGATTGCCAGTCGGCGTTGCGTCGCGATCATGATCTGCTCGGGTTCCAGATCGTAGCCAAGGTCGGAAGCGATGCGAGCGCGCAGCCTTATTCTGGCGAAGGACTCATGGGAAGTTGCGCCACCCAGGGCGCTGAGCAATGCCGTGCGGCTCTGTTCGTAATGGGTCAGGCGTTGCTGATACTGATTGAGGTCGTCCTGGCTGGCGACCTTGATCCAGTGGGGCAGATTCCTGCGCTGCTGGCGTTCCCAGTAAGCCATTTCGCGTTGTGCAAGCATGGCTCCGGGGCCAAACAGCCCCTCCATGCCCATGGCCGCCGCGATTCGTGCAGAGATCGTTTTACTGTCGGTTGCCTTGGCATCGAGGCAGGCATGGCGCACATCGCTGCGTTGCTTGTGGATTTGGCGCTCGAAAGCATGGGCAAAGGGACTGCCGGTGACCGGTTGCAGTTGCAGGTCGGCAGCGCTAAACGGCTCCAGATAGAGGCTCGGATCCTGTGTGATCGTCTCCAGTAATTGCTGGTCGCGCTGCTGGGCATTGTTGAACAGCGCATGACGCAACACATCGTTGTTGAGCCACTGAACAAGCGTTGTGCCAAAGGCGGTGCGGCTTGCGAAACCCTCCGTACCCAGGCCGGGCAAGACCAGCAAGGTCAGGCCTGTGATTGAAATGAACACCAGCGCGCCAGCGATCTCAATGGTTGTCTTGTCATTGAGTTGCACATGCAGCGTGAACATCTCCAGAGAACGGCCGATCTGTTTACTGACCGTTGGCAGGGGTAAGCAGGCAGCATATTGCGGGTCCAGATGGCGCTCGTGGTTTTTGACGATCACCTCGTTGCGCAGTGCCTGCTCCATGCCCTCAATGAACAGAACTTTACGAACGGGACCTTTGGCGCTGGGGGCTTGCCAGAAATCGTCGAGCTGTTGGAGCAGTGCAGCCACGCTGGTTTCTTTGGCCGAGTCGTCCTGCCCGCCAAGCGTTTCAATGATTGCTGCGCTGGCTTTGGGCAAGGACTTGAGCTCCTCGGCGAACGTTACGTCGAGGGCGCTGAGTCGATATAAAGCGCCAGCTGCCAGTGGCAGGGTCTCTGCTGGTGTAGGGGGGAGCGGAGTGAGTTGTTGCATAAGGGTCAATAATCCTGAATGACTGAGTGGTGTAAAAGAGCGGTCCGGAGGAGGTACCGCTTCGAGCTCAATCAATCAGGACTGGGTAGGGTGGGGGTGTTAGATAGTTAGTGGCAGGCTTGGTCGCCGAGGTGCAGGGCGTTGGGATTGCACTTGCAGAAACGTCCCACAGATCAAACGGCTTAAGCCTGACTGACACTTTTATCGCTTAGGAGCAAAGTCCCGCCTTTTATTCAGGCCAAGGACTTGCTCATGTTCAACCCCGCCAACCGCGCTTCGTTCACGCTGGAAATAGCCGGGCTTGAGCATGACTTTCGAGTGCTGGCCTTTACCGCAAAGGAATCCATCAGCCGTCCGTTCAGTGTGCGCATCGAACTGGTCAGCGAGCGCTCCAATCTCAATCTGGAAGACCTGCTGCACCGACTGGCGTTTCTGAGGTTCGACGCTGACGGTAATGGTCTCCACGGACAGATCGGCGAAATCGCCCAGGGTGATTCCGGCAAGCGCTTTAGCCACTATTTCATTCAGTTGGTACCCAGCCTCAAGCGTCTGGAATACCGCAGCAATCATCGGATCTTTCAGGGCAAGACTGTCCCGGAAATCATCGCGCTGGTCCTCAAGGATCACGCCATTTTCAGCAACGGGTTTGCGTTCAGATTGCGCGAGCCCTGCAAACCCCGCGATTACTGCACCCAGTATCAGGAAACCGACCTGCATTTTGTGCGCAGGCTGTGTGAAGAAGAGGGCATCCACTTTCACTTTCAGCACAGCCCTGACGAACATTTACTGGTGTTTGCAGACGACCCTATTCAGTTGCCGGTACTCAAGCCTGCGGTTGCGTATGTGCAGAGCAGCGGTCAGGTCGCAGATGCTTCGGTTATCAACAGATTCAACGTGCGACTCGCCACGCGCTCGGGCAAGGCCAGCCATCAGACCTATCACTTTCAGTTGCCTCTGGTTGATCTGCTCAGCAGTGCGGGCGGCGATGGTCGTAAGGAACTGGAGGATTACCAGTATCCGGCTCCGTTTACCGACCTGAGTGTTGGCGCTCGGCAAGCGCAAAAGGCGCTTGAGCGAAACCGCATTGATGTCCGGTTGGCCAGTGGTTCGAGTGATCAAAGTGCGCTGGTCAGTGGCCACTTGTTTGAACTGACGCATCCTAATCCGGAGTGGAGCCAGCAATGGCTGCTGACGTCGGTGTTCCATGAGGGTAAACAGCCGCAGGTGCTGGAGGAGTCCACGTCTCGGGCATCGGGAGCGTTTACCCAAGGTTATCGCAATCGTTTTGAAGCCATCCCCGGGAAGGTGCCGTTTCGTCCACCGCTCAAGCACCGCAAACCAAGGGTTTTAGGCAGCCAGCATGCGGTAGTTACAGGTCCGCCCGGCGAAGAGATTTACTGCGACGAGTACGGCCGAGTGAAGGTCAAGTTCTTCTGGGATCGTGAAGGTTCGCGTAACGAGCATTCCAGTTGCTGGCTACGGGTCGCCACCGGTTGGGCCCATGAGCAATACGGCACGACGATGATTCCCCGCGTCGGTATGGAAGTGATCGTGGGTTACTTCGATGCTGATCCGGATCAGCCTTACGTACAGGCCTGTTTGCCCAATGCCGTTACCCGAGCGCCGCTGAACCTGCCTATGCAGAACACCCAGACCGTGCTCAAGACCCAAAGCAGCCCAGGCGGCGCAGGCTTCAACGAACTGCGCATCGAAGACCGCAAAGGTGCCGAGTCCATTTCCATCCGCGCTCAACGCAACTGGTCTGAGCATGTGCTGAACGATCAGTCGATCCAGGTGGATAACCAGCGCAAGGTGAACGTGACCGGGCTGTCCAGCCACGAGCTGCATGGCGAAGAACACCACCTTACCCATGGGGCACGCAAAACCCAGGTGCTGGCCGATGACTCGTTGACGGTGGTCGGTAATCAGCACATCAGCGCCGCGAATCATCTGGTCAGTGCGGCCACACAAGTGCATCTGCACTCAAAAGTAGACGTAGTGATCAATGCGGGGCTCAACGCAACGATCAAGGCAGGTGGGCACTGGATAAGTATCAGTCCGGCTGGGATTTTCAGCAGTGTGCCTATTCAACTTGGCGGTGTTCCAGTGTCGGGAATGCCTGCGGTTCCTGGTTTGCCTGCGGCGTTGATACCCCAAGTGGCGTTGCCCGCGAATCCATCCTTGATTCCAGATGTACAACTCAAGGCTATCGAACATGGCGCCCCGTTTTGCCAAGCCTGTGCTGACGCCAGGAAGGAATTGTCATGAACGGCGAGCGCTCTGTGCAATCTCCCCTGCCCGACGATTTTCCCTGGGGCCAGACGGTTGGGCTTCTGCTTGATGCCATTCAGGTCAAAAACCTTCTTCAGCGCCTGTATCAATGGAATCCGGCACCGAAGGTGAACGTGCTTTATCACGGGACCCGCTGGGCTGAAATCAGTCGGCTTTCACCGTGTCTGGTGCGCTTGCATGATGCTGATGATCCGGTTCTTTTGCAGTTTCTGGCTCACACTCAGGAGTTGTGGGGGTATCTGCTGGTCAGTGATGGTTCGTGGGATGAGCTGTTGGCTCATGTGCGCTGGCTGACCTGTTTCAAGCCGCCCCAAGGCGAAGACATGTATTTACGCATCTCTGACCCCGCAGTGGCGCATGCCCTATTTGCAGCAGAGCGTGATCCGGGACCGGACCTTTTTGGCCCCTGCCAGGAGATTATCGTCAGCAACGCCGCCCTTGATGGATGGACACAACTCAAACGCCCCGGCGACAAGTACATTCCGCAGTACGACAAACCATTTATGGCAAGCGACGCGCAATGGGCTGCTCTGAAAGGCGTGACTTTTGACAAGTCCATGGGTGAGCTTTACCAGCACATGCAGCGCTTTTTCCCCTATTACCGGGCAGAACTGACCTCTGAACAGCGCCTGAAACACATCCATCAACTTGCTCACTCTGCCATCAAAAGAGGTTTTGAGACCGAGCAGGAAATCTGGTTGTATGCCAACGTTTTCGGTTTTCTGGGGGATGACGTGCTGGAGCAGCACCCGGAAATCGCTGAGTTGCTGACCGTCCGTTCGGAGCTGAGCACGCTGGAGCGTGTTGATCGCGCTGCGACGATGGCGGCAGAGATCGCTGGAGCGGGAAACTTGTAGGGGGCACCGAGTTTATGAGGTCAGCGATGGGGGGGCAGACAGGCCGCCATCGCTGCCTCGCGTTGCTCGTGAGCTCCTACAGGGGGGCTGTCTGCTGTACCTCGGTAAACCGTGCTGCAATGTTTTGACTGGGCTTTTGCGTGTGCAGGGTTCTGACCGCTTGGGTCATGCGCTTTAACTTTTCACTGGGCCTGGCCCATTGCTCGGCGGGTAACGGCTCTGACCAGTTTTGCATCGCTTCAGGTATGGCAGCGCGGCCGATGCTTTTGATGTGGCGGATTTCCCATTCGGTGAGGTAGTTGGGCAACGTCCACAGAGCCAGCAAGTGGTACGTGTACCACCAGAACGGATAGAAGAAGCCCACCTCGCGGTTCTTACGCCGACGCCTCATCCGCTCCCGTGCGTTGTAAAACGTATGCAGTCCTTCATGGGGAGGATCGCCGGGGTTTTGCAGTTCAAGCGGGTCCTGAATCTCCTTCAGGCTGTGAACTTCATATTCCATGTACGCGCGGATCGCCTCCCAGTTGCACACCGCCAGATCAAACCCGGCACAGAAAAACTCCAGGCTGTAATGCTCATCGTGGGGCGGATGATAAAACCCGACGCCCATGGCGTAGCGGATGTCCATGCCGTATTGCGTGACCGACTGCGCTTGAACGACCCATGCTGATAGCGATTCCCAGGGGACGAAGATGGGCTCTGTTTGGCCGTTGGGGACGAAGCAAACTTCGCGGCGTTGACGGTTGAAGCGGGTGGGGATGACATCGTGGTATTTGTTGAGGTGGTTGAAGGTGATGATGAGGTAGAGGGTGAGGGTGGCAGCAGCGGCCCAGCCTCCCATCTCTAGGCCTAACGGTATCAACACCATCATTATTTTGGTTGCACTTTCGACTCCTCTACCCTCTGCAATAGAAAGCAGCCAGTCCAGTGAGGGTGTAAGCAAGCCAAAAAACCAGATGGCCCAAAACGGTGCTCCTAAACCCATCTGCCAAGCGAACACTGCAGGTAGCCCAGCACCGAAGTCCAGATACGTATCGTTCATTTCACCGACCGCGTGTCCGTAATCTTGAGCGGGCAAGTCAGTGGGCAGTGGCAGTGGAGCCAGATAGATGACTTGACCCGTTGGAAACGTTTCAACCATTCCGGCATGAGGGGCATGATGAATCGGCGGCGGGCCTTCTAGAGTTTCAGAGGTCATAGTGCTTTGTTCGCTAAATCAGGGGTTGGGCCATATAGAAAAAAGTGTGATTGTCTTCCGGTTGGCGGTTGGCCTGTAGGAGCCTCAACCCGGTGTCGATGGCACCGCGCTGTCTTGCGGCAACGTAGGTCCTGTAGGAGCTGCCGAAGGCTGCGATCGCGGTGTATCAGGAGAAATGCTTCGCAGCCTTCGGCAGCTCCTACAGAAAATGCATTTCAATCCCGTGGTTTGCCTGTTGTTCGCGAGGCGATCTTTCTGATGTTGGATCAACGTATCGCCAACCAGTTGGCGCCTACAGATTCGTCTAGGCTCGTTTGGCTACATTTCGATCCGCCTGCTGGACCTCGGCAAATCTGGACGCAAGGTTCTGACCAGGCCGTTTCTCGCGCTGGGCTTTCACCGCCTGGCTCAGGCTTAGCAATTCCTCACTGGGCTTGGCCCATTGTTCCTCTGGCAGCGACTCTGACCAGCTTTGCATCGCTTCAGGTATGGCAGCGCGACCGATGCTTTTGATCCTGCGGATTTCCCATTCGGTGAGGTAGTTGGGCAAGGTCCACAAGGTCAGCACGTGGTACGTGTACCACCAGAACGGATAGAAGAAGCCCACCTCGCGATTCTTGCGACGACGCCGCATGCGCTCCCGAGCGTTGTAAAACGTATGCAGCCCTTCATGGAGCGGATCGCCGGGGTTTTGCAGGTCCAGTGGGTCCTGGATTTCCTTCAGGGTGTGAACCTCATATTCCATGTACGCCCGAATCGCCTCCCAGTTGCACACCGCCAGATCGAACCCACCACAGAAAAACTCGAGGCTGTAATGCTCATCGTGGGGCGGATGATAAAACCCGACGCCCATGGCGTAGCGGATGTCCATGCCGTATTGCGTCACGCTCCGAGCCTGCACGACCCAGGCTGATAGCGATTCCCACGGGACGAAGATGGGCTCTGTTTGGCCGTTGGGGACGAAGCAAACTTCGCGGCGTTGACGGTTGAAGCGGGTGGGTACGACTTCGTGGTATTTGTTGAGGTGGTTGAAGGTGATGATGAGGTAGAGGGTGAGGGCGGCAGTTGCAGTCCAGCCTCCGACTTTAAAGCCCCCGGGCATCACTTGCATTGCGAACTTTGTTGCGAGCTCCACGCCTTCGCCATCCATTACTGTCAGTAACCAAGCAAGGGCAGGTCCGACAAGGCCGAAAAACCAAATAGCCCAGAACGGGCCCCCCAATGTCATTTGCCAGCCGAACACTGCCGGTAATCCCACACCAAAATCCAGATAGGTGTCATTAAGGTCGCCTACGGCATGGCCGTAATCCTGAGCGGGCAAGTCAGTGGGCAGTGGCAGTGGAGCCAGATAGATGACTTGACCCGTTGGAAATGTTTCAACCATTCCGGCATGAGGGGCATTATGGATCGGTGGCGGTACGTCACCGGAGTGCTTCGTCATCTTAGTCTTGCGCCTTGGGTAGGGATGCCGGGTTGATGTTGAAGTGAGGGCATTGCTCGCCCAGATGCTCAAGGTCAATGGCGGGGAAGTCGCCATTTTCTCCTGTAACCGGAACGCGCAAGTCGTACAGGTTAGCTTCGTAGAGTCCTTCCGGTGTCCTATGGCCCAGTTGAATCGACAGCACCAGATCACAGCGTCCCGGGATGGGCGAAGTTATTAGCCCGCTAATGTCATTCAGTCGCAGGATCAGCGGCGAGACCTGATGGAGTTGCAGGGTTTCTTGAAGGTTCTCTTTCAAGGGCGTCCATTGTTCCGGGCTGTGATCTCGGCCGAACTGGGCGCGGACGACCTGATATCCACCGATGTTCAGCAAAACGCTGCTGGCGTAACCGCCAATCGGTTGCGCCAGATCCGCAGTGGACAACGTAGGAAAGTGCAGTAGAAAGAGTCTAGGTTGAGGGTTATTCGGATCATCGCTGGACGGAACAATCTGCATACGCGGGGCCTGAACATGGCCGCGAAATTCTTTTTGATAGTCGCTTAGAGGGAGCGATCGACGTTGGTCGTCATCCTTGCTCCAGGGCGTGCTGAGCAACCAGCGGTCATGGCGGCTGAGATTGTTACGGTTGTAAAACCAACTGCCGGACAGCTCCAGTGCAGTAAACAGAATACCCGCCACGTTAAACCGTAAAAACACGGTCGAAAGCCTGCTACCTGCTGCTGCCCAAGCAGCGAGCCGGGCCGGGGAGTTACGAGCGGTCGCGAGAACGTGCTTGAAGGCAATACCTGTCTGAGCCGCGCCATAGCTATTGGTGCTGAGAAAACCACTGTTGCCCAGCATGCTGACCGCTGCGCCGGTTTGCGCATCGCTGTTGCCATTGCGGACAGCATCCGACCAGTTTTTGTGGGAGCTATTCAAACTCATTGCGGCAGCGGCTATTCCGGCGAAGTATCCGACCATGCCAAGACCAATGTGCAGTTTCCCCATCTGCACGTGTATGCCCATCAGTTCCGCTTTCTTCAGGTCTTTCGCCAGTTCCGCTGCGTGAGCACTCAAAGCCGTATCGGCAATACCCTGCGCTGCGCCAAATCCTGCAGCGCCGGTTGCTGCCAATGAGTTCAAGAATGGAGCTATATCTTTGGAGCTCTTCGATTCTGAGAGCGTCTCTTGTCTCACCTGCACAAAATTCACCACCTGCGCCACAAACACCAACAACCCGGCCCCATCCCCCAGCAACCCGGCCTTCGGCGCAACCGTCACCCCGCGCCGATAGTTATCCAGCACGGTTTTAACCTCTTGATGCTGCTGCGCCGGAAACACTAGCGCCAACCCTGGCTTGCCCGATGAGGCCGGTTGAAGATGTGTCGTGTCCGAAGGCAGGTCGGCCAGTGGACTCATGGCTTTGGCCAGTTGCTCCTCCAGGCCACGTAACCGTTGCTGGGTGGCTTGTCGGGAGAGCTTGAGGTTCTCGGCAGCGGTACTGGTGTGCCAGAGAGCATGTCTGGCTCGGGATTGTTGTGCTTCGTTGTTCAGATAGCGCAGGTATTTGCGCTCTTTTTGTACCGCTTTGACGGTCTCGCCTAATGCCTTCAGATCTTCGGCACTGGCGATCTGGAAGGCGACGTTCTCTTGTCGTGCTGCGTCGAGGATGGTGACGCCCGTAGCCTTGGGCAGGCTGCGAAACAGGGCATCCATGCCGGGCAACTGGCCTTTGTCCATCTGCTGCAAAAACGCCTGCAAGGCCTGCTGGATGCCCATGTGCAAAGCTGGAGCAAGGGTGCCCCAGGCGGCTGCGATGTTGACTTGTGTGCTCGACGATAGCCGTTTGGTGTTGAGTAAAACCCCGGCCCCCCATTGCTGGAGACGCTCCAGCGAATCGGGGGCCTCTTTTATCAGCAACCAGCCCGCATTGATGAAGTAGGAAAACTGCACGCCCAGTTCTGTTTGCGCGCTCAGAGGCGCGGCGTAGAACAGTGGGCGGGTCATGGCCGGGTTGAGGTTGAGCCAGAGGAGGACCTTGTCGAGCGCGTAGTCGCTACGGCAGATGTCTTTCAGGCAGGCGTATTCGGTGATTGCGGCGTGGTCAACCTGCTCATTGTCCTCAACGTCGTAGTACCAGATGGCCCGATGCAGGCGGTTTTTGATCAGCAGTTCGACGCGGTCGTGGGTGATCTTCTCCAGTAGTTCATTGAGTGGCTGCAGGACTTCGCGTTGCTTCTTGAGAAAGGCATCCATGCGCGGGCGGTCGATCAGGTCATTGATGCCGCGTTGACCGAATTTTGCGCCATGGAGCAGTTCCTTCGTGCGCTTGTCCATCTGGCGATAGAGTCGCCAGAGAGGCTGGCGATGTCGGGCAATAAATGCGGAACTGGTGTCAGTGAAGCGTTGCTCAAGGTAATACTGCTGAAGGGCTTGCAGCCGGGTTCCATGCCCGGCATAAATGTTCGCCGGATCAGTGCTGGGCGGTATCAGTTCGAGTCTGGCTTTCAGGTCTGCGGGTAACCCCGGGTCTTCCACGCGTGGCGCGGGATGCTTGCTGTTGTCCTCAGTCATCACTTCCAGCAGGGTTTTACGCGTATCACTGCGCTCGGGTTCTGCCAGTAATTCGAGATCATCCAAAAGCGCCTGGAGCGCCGGATCAGCTTCGGCCCGCTCGCTGAGACCGGCTGCGTTGATCTGAGTGAGCGATTCGATGTAGCAGCCCAGCAAGTAGTCGCGCTCGACCTCGCCCTGCTGGCTCAGCGCCCACTCTCCGATCTGGTCGACCACCTGATCCTGATACTGCGCCAGATCACGCATCACACCGACGTCATCCCTAACCGCCAGAAACAGGAAGTCACGCTTATGAGGGGTGGTGATCTGGCTGGTGAATTCTTCAAGAATGGTCTGTCGATACAGCGGTGTGTGTTCCCAGGCGTAGGGAATCTTCGTCGAAGTGTCGTCCGGTCTGTCCGCCCAACTGCCGCTGCTTTCCGCCAGCCACACGGCCATTTTACGGTCGTCGAACAGATCCTTGGCATCGCCGCGCTGAATATTTTCGAAACTGACGCGCTGCATGAAGTATTCACGCTCGGTGGAAACCTTCATCACCTGCGCGCATTTGAAGGTCGTCCACTGCACCTCGGAAAAAGAGACGTGCAGAACGCTGCAGCGAGAGAACGCCAGCGCTGGATCAGCTTCGATCACGTCAGCGCGACGATCCTTGGTGACGTGATCGCCTTTGAACAACAGTGCGGTCACGGAGCCATTGGTTATCTGATACTCATGTAACAGGCCGGTGGCGCTGTCGATGATGTACAGATAGCCGTCCCGCAACAGACGAAACCCCAAAGGCAAGGCCTGCAGTTTGTAAGGCATGGCGATTTCGATGGACGGATCTAGGTCCTCCACCAGGCCATAACGCACGGGTAACAGTTGCAGGGTCTGACTCATCAGCGGACAAAATCCGCCAGCATCGGGCGCCTCGGCGGGTTTGGCCCTGGCGACCATATTGGCCATGTGGCCACGCGGCGTTATGTGAGGATTTGTCATGCAGGCTCCTGCCTTGGGCTGGCGAGTAGAGGCCAGGATCCAGATGGCGGAGCGCGTAATCTCAAGCCCGACCCTGAGCGAGGAGCGGGAGAGTGGCTGATGAGCGGCGAGCGCTCAATGCACGCAAAGCGGTTTAGGAAAGGCCCTACGCAAAGTGTCGTAGATTCATACTTCTGCTAACCAGGCCATGGCTTGCCCCGGTTTTACTCGGGGCAAGCAAATCCCTTTGTCATTACGCTATAATCCCGCCCTTTAGCTGTTCCTCGCCCCGCTGCGAGGGCACATATTTTTCTCAGGCGCATGCCGCCTGCATGCAGACTAAAGAGGCTAGACCCCAGTGGCATTGACGATTCTTGGCCTGTCCGGCGCCCTTAGCCATGATCCTTCCGCGGCGCTGTACATCGACGGCAAGCTGGTGGCAGCGGCTGAAGAAGAGCGCTTCGTTCGCGATAAACATGCAAAGAACCGCATGCCCTACGAGTCGGCGAAGTTCTGCCTTGAGCAGGCGGGCATCAAGCCATCGGATGTCGATGTGGTGGCGATTCCGTTCGCGCCGATCAGCTTGTTCGGCAAAGCTCGCTGGCACTACGCCAAGCGTTACTGGTATGCCCCGGACCGTGCGCTTGATGCACTGCTGATGGGCAACCGTCGCTACAAGCGCTATCGCAACAAGATCGTCTGGTGTCTTGAGCAACTGGGCTTCGATCCGAAGAAGATCAAGATCGAGCCGGTTGAGCACCACCTGGCTCACGCCTCCAGCGCCTACCATTGCTCCGGTTTCAAAGAGAAAACCGCGATCCTCGGTATTGATGGCAAGGGTGAGTACGCCACCACGTTCTTTGGCTATGGCGAGAACGGCAAGATCCACAAGATCAAGGAGTTCTTCGACCCGGACTCCCTGGGCGGCCTGTATGGCGCGATCACTGAATTCCTCGGCTTCGAGATGCTCGACGGCGAATTCAAGGTGATGGGCATGGCGCCGTATGGCGATGCCAGCAAATATGATTTCTCGCGTCTGGCGACTTTCGAAAATGGCGAACTGGTGATCAACACCGAGCTGGCCAACGTCATTGGCCTGCGCCGCTATAAAGAGAAGGGCAAGGGTTTCTACTTCTCGCCTAAGCTGATCGAGTGGCTGGGGCCGAAGCGCGAAGGCGACATTGCTGACGAGCCTTACATCCACTACGCCGCGAGCATGCAAGCGCTGTTCGAGAAGCTGGCGTTGCAGATGATGGATCACTATCTGGGTGACATCCTCAAGGAAACCGGCAAGATCGCGTTTGCAGGCGGCTGTGCGCTGAACGTCAAGCTGAACCAGAAAATCATTGCCCGCCCGGAAGTCAAAGAGCTGTTCGTGCAGCCGGCTTCGGGTGATGCGGGCACTGCGGTGGGTGCGGCGGCTTATGTTTCCCACGCCCGTGGTGTGCCGGTCGAGAAGATGGAACACGTCTACCTCGGTCCGTCTTACACCAACGAAGATGTGATCGCGGCCTGCGCTCGCCACCCGAGCAAGCCGGTCTGGCGTCAGATCGAAAACACTCCAGAGCGCATCGCGCAGATCATGGTCGCGGGCAACCCAGTGGCCTGGTTCCAGGGGCGTATGGAGTTTGGCCCGCGCGCATTGGGTGGGCGTTCGATCATCGGCTGCCCGAGCGTTGCTGGCGTTGCCGATCGCATCAACCATCAGATCAAGTTCCGTGAGCGCTGGAGGCCTTTCTGCCCGTCGATGCTCGACACCGTTGCGCCACAGATGATCAAGATCGATCACCCGGCGCCGTTCATGACCTTCACTTTTGAAGTGGCTGAAGAGTGGAAGACCCGCGTGCCGGAAGTCGTTCACGAAGACGGGACTTCACGTGCCCAGGTCCTGAAGCGCGAATACAACCCGCGTTACTACGACATGATGAAGGCGCTGGAAAACCTTACCGGTAATGGCGTGTCGCTGAACACCTCGCTTAACCGTCGCGGTGAACCAATGATCTGTTCGCCTACTGATGCCTTGAACATGTTCTTCGGCTCGGACCTTGAATACCTGATCATGGAAGACATTCTGGTGGTCAAAGACGGCGTGGAAACCTATGACACGCTCGGCTGAGCGCCATGTGCTGCAGTTTTGTCACGGTTATGACGGTCCGTTTCTGGACTGTGCGCGGCAATATGCAAGTCTGTTCGTAGGCAAGGGATACCGCGTTACTACGGTATTCCTGACCGGTGCAGCTGATTCCGGGGTTGCAGCCGGTTGTGCGTCCGATGAAGTGTTGTTCATGGAGTACAGCTCGTCGGCCATTCGCGGCCTGAAGCTGGGTGCCATCCGTGATCTGCGCAAAATCGTTGCTTCGCGCAATTTCAGCTTCTGTATCGCGCACCGCTTCAAGCCGGTGTACATCGCAATGTTGGCGACGCGTTTGCCGGTCATTGGCGTACACCACGCATTTGCTGACTATCGACGTCGCGGTCGCAAACTCTTCGCTCACCTGTTTCGCAGGCGCTTGAGCCTGCTGGGTGTGTCTGATGCTGTCCGCGATGACATACGCAAGAGTCTGCCAAAGTGGCCGACGGGCCGTATTCAAACCCTTTACAACCGCGTCGATATCGATCACCTGCAAGCCAGCCAGTTTTCCGCCGATCAGGCGCGTGTCGAGCTGGGTTTGTCTCCATCGGCATGGATCGTCGGCAATGTCGGGCGGCTGCATCCGGACAAGGATCAAGCGAGTTTACTGCGTGGTTTTGCCAAAGCTTTGCCAGGCTTGCCGCAGAATAGCGAACTGGTGATTCTGGGTAAGGGGTCGCTTGAGCACAAACTCAAGGCGCTGGCGCTTGAGTTAGGCATCGGCTCACAGGTTCTGTTTCTGGGTCAGGTGCCACAGGCCAGTCTCTACTACAAAGCGTTCGATGTTTTTGCTCTGAGTTCTGATCACGAGCCTTTCGGGATGGTGCTGCTCGAAGCCATGGTCGCAGGTGTGCCTTTGTTGGCGACTTCCTGCGGCGGAGCGAAGGAAGTGGTTGAAGGTGTGGGCGTGCTGTTCCCCCTGGGCGACACCGAACGTCTTGCTCACGGGCTGATTCATTTGGCCGGCCTTGATGCCGGGCAGCGTCGCGAATGTGCAGAACTGATGTTGTTGCGTTTACGCGAGCGCTTTTCTGATCAGGCCGTACGTGACGTTTTCTGGCGTCTGCCCCAGGTCACCAGTCTGGTTGCGGAGTCTTGATGCTCAATAGATTTCAAGGCTGGCGCGAGCGTGGCTGGACCTCGATAGATGCCGCTGACTACCAGCGTGCATGGGGTCGTTATGGCGGTAGCGTGGCCACTCATCCACTGGTGGTCGAGCGCCTTGCCGGTCTTGCGCAAATTCCGGTGCGTTATCTTGGCTGGGAGCAGGACGGGGAGATCAAGGCTGCAATCCCTGCGTGGGGTCGTTCGCTGGCCTTGTCCAAGGACGTGCTGAAAAGCCATGGCAAGAAAGGGCTGTTTGATCTGGGCAACGCTGAATTGATATTGCCCATTGCCGCAGACGTTCAGGTGTCTGTTCGTCATCGTGGACGCTATTTTTCAGCGCTCAATGAAGGGCGCATCAGTACCCTCAAGCCTCAGGCCGAATCCCTGGCCATGGCCCGCACGCCAGAGGAGCTTTCGAAGAAGTTTCGCTACAACCAGCGTCGTGAACTGCGTCTGCTTGAAGAGGCTGGCGGTATCGTGCGCCCCGTGACGGACTTCACCAGCGCTGAACTGGCGCGCATGTATTGCGACCTGTTCCAGCGCCGTTGGGGCTTTCCTGCTACCGGTGCCGAGCGCATGGCCGAGGTGATCGAGTTGCTGCGCGAGCTGTTGATCGGCTCCGTGGTATTTCTCAACGACGCGCCGATTGCCATTCAACTGGTGTATCGCGTGGAGGCGCCAGAGTGGATCAGCGTTGAGTACATCAACGGTGGCGTCGACCCCGAGACCCGTGATTTCAGTCCTGGCAGCGTACTGAGCTTTCTTAACACGCAAAGTGCCTGGGAAGATGCCCGTCATCTGGGCAAGCCTTTACGCTTTTCATTCGGGCGTGCAGACCGCGAGTATAAGGATCGTTGGTGCAACCCCGTGCCGGTGTTCCAGATTTGAGCCGCAAGCAGGCCTTGCTCAAGCGCCATCGCCGTAACAAGCGTGTGGCGCTGCTGATCGGGCTGCTTTTATTGATTGTCGTGGGTGTTCTGGTTGCCTGGTGGTTGCCACTGCTCCTGGCTGTTATAGGCTGGATCGCCCATGAAGCCTGGTTTGCCGATCATCTGTTTTACTCCCCGAAAGACGATTACCTGTACAACTTTCCGCCTGAGGCGGAGGTAATGGGTATCACGCTTCAGGGCGGCAGGCTGATCTTGCAAGCGCCTTTGGATCTGAGCGGTGATGAAACGCTCATTTTGGCTCTTGATATCAGAAGCTCATGGCTTGGGTGTTTTTTTGACCCCCGCATTGAGCTGTTCGGGACAGATGTAGCTGATCATCAGGCTTTCGAGCGAGGCGTAAGCGGTTTGCGCTATCTCAACTTGACCGGACTTGGCAGAGCGCTGGTCGATGGCTCATTGCGCATGAGAGGTCGGTTCGCCACTGTAAGAGGGCAGCCGCGTCTGTGGGGGTTCCGTCAGCCAGATGCTCGCCAGCAGCGGATCATGGTTATCGCACCTCATGCCGACGACGCCGAGCTGGCGGCCTTTGGTTTGTACAGCCAGGCGGCCGACACCTGGATTGTTACGCTGACGGCGGGCGAAATCGAAGCTGAGCACTACCAGCAAATGGGAATGGACAAAGCCGAGGCTTCGCGCATCAAGGGCCGACTTCGGGCCTGGGACAGTATTGCCGTCCCTCGGTGGGGCGGTGTGCCCGAGAGTCAGTGTGTACAGCTCGGTTATTTCTGTTTGCAGTTGCCTGCGATGCGGGCTGCGCCGGATCAGCCCATTGCTTCCCGTGAAGCCGAGCTCTCTGATACACGGATATTTCGTCAGTTCAACGCCATGAAGTTGCCCGGCGATGCCGATGGCGCGCCAACCTGGAACAACCTGCTGGCCGATATGCGGGCGCTGCTTTTGCAGGCCCGACCGCAGGTGTTGGTGATGCCTCACCCGGCCATTGATCCTCATCCGGATCATATCTGCGCCCAGGCCGCAGTTCTTGAAGCGCTTGAAGGTCTTGAGTGGCAGCCCGAAGTGATTCTGGGGTATGCCAATCATCTGCATGACAACGATCGCTGGCCGATGGGCAATGCTTATAATGGTGTCAGTTTGCCGCCCGTCTTCGATGCCGACTTGCAAATGATCCCTTACAGCCTTGAACTGTCGGTTGATCAGCAACGTGACAAAGCCATGGCGCTGGGCATGATGCACGACCTGCAACCTCCGATGCCGCTCAAAAGGCGTGTGCGTCGCTGGTTGCAAAGCGTGTTGGCAGGAAGACGCTGGCCGGCTGAAGGCGAAAACGAATTCTTTAGAAAAGCCGTTCGCCGACATGAGCTGTTCTGGCGCAGAGACCTCTGATCAGTAGCCTGCGGCACTGCAAGGACAAAAATGAAAGTTTTACTTCTGGTTCAGAAAGAGCAACGAGCCATTCTGGATCGTTTGTATGAAGGAATCGCCGCCCATTGCGAATGCGATATTCGCTGGCTGACTTCCGGGGAACAACGCAATCTGCGCAGTTATTTTCGTCGCGAAGTAGAGGTCACTCAATACGACCGTATTGTGTTCTTTCTGCGTTTCAAACATGAGATCCGCCAGGTCGGCTTTATTCGCACGATCCCTAATCTGGTGATCCTCGAACACGACGCTTATCAGAATTACATCGCCTGCAAGTACACCGGCAAGTTCAGCGCTCACTATCGGAAGTTGCCTTGGGTCAGGGTCATGAGCTCTGGTTTCAAGGTTGCTCAACGCTTGCGCGATGAAGGTTTTGATGCGGTATTTGTCCCCAAAGGTTATGACCAGACCCTGCTCCAGTGGCGTGATCGCGAGCGCGATATCGAACTGGCCTTTGTCGGCAGCACCAACAGTGTGGCTTACAGTGGCCGCAAGACGTTGCTGGACGAACTGGGGCGTGTGGAAAAGCTGGTAGTGACCCGTACCAAGTCAGGCGAAGAGTATTGTGAAACCCTTAACCGGATTCGCTTTTTCGTCAGTGCCGATGTGGGTATGGGCGAATACATGATCAAGAACTTCGAGGCCATGGCCTGCGGTTGTGTGTTGCTCGCCTACGATCAAGGCGCTGAAGAGAATCGCGCGCTGGGCTTCGTCGACATGCACAACATTGTGTTTTACAGCGACATCCCACAACTTCAGGAAAAACTGCGACAACTAAGGGGCAACCCCGCGCTTGCGGATGAAATTTCGCGCAATGGGCAGACATTGGTTGAACAACGCTTTACATTCCACGCGCTAGGGAAGGCCATTGTTGAAGAAATGCGTCCGCCATTGCGTTCTATGCCAGCCATGAGCTGGTGGGACCGGTTGAGGTCCAGAGTGGGGCTGTGATCGCCTTTTGAAAATTTCAATGATTGAGTAAAGATGATGGTGTTCAGCGAAAGCAGTGATATCACACTGGTGGTGACCAGTTGTGGCCGGTTTGATTTGTTGAAGCAGACGCTTGAGACATTTGATCGCTTCAATACTGCGCCAATACGTCATGTTCTGATTACCGAAGACTCGGGCGATGCCCAGGTTGAACGCTGTATCCCCGAGCACTGGCGCCCCTTCACCCGTTTTATTATCAACAATCCCAAGCTTGGCCAGATGCGCTCGGTGGATGCAGCCTATGAGCTGATCGAGACATCCTGGGTGTTCCATTGCGAGGATGACTGGGATTTCTATCGTCCTTGTTTCATCGAAGAATCAATGACCTTGCTTGAAAACGACCCGCAGGCGCTGCAGGTCTGGCTCCGCAGTTTCAATCATGACTTGCAGGTTCACAGCCCCTACGTGTACCTCAACGAGCGTGAAGTCGTTCAGGGTATCCCGTTCTACAAGTTGGGCTCGCACAAGCCTGAGTGGCAGGGGTTCTCTTTCAACCCTGGGCTGCGTCGTCTGGCCGATTATAAAGTGCATGCCCCTTACGCCTCTCATGGTGGCGAGAAAAAGCTGTCAGGACTTTATGCGGCAGAAAACCGTTACGCGTTGATTCTGGAAAATGATGCCGTGCTGCATACCGGTTTCGGAAATCACGTCGAAGTACCTCAAGAGCGTGTGGACAAAAAGCGGCGTAAGCGCCGTGATCGCATAAAGTTGGTGGCAACACTTGTTTTGGGTCTGCTCATAGGTTGGGTAATCAGTAATGTTGTCTGAACAATTCGGGATAAACCCTAAAGTCGCGGCTTATTTCAGCGGTACGCTAGTCCTCTTTCTACTGAGCTTCATTTTTTGGGACTCAGCCAAGTTCACCAACAACCTGTTCTATGCGCTGATTGCTCTTCCAGGTCTGGTTTTTCTGATTATCAATCGTGGTGCTGGCCTGTTTGCTGATCGCCTTGGCTGGCTCTGGCTGGCATTCATTCTTTGCTTTCTGGTACCTGCTGTTTATGCAGGGGACTTCCAGTTTTACAAGCACATCGCCTACGTCGCCTTGTTTGTTTTTGTACTGGCAGGGTTGGTGAATGTCGACTTTTTCAACAGTGGCTTGTTTGCGCGTAGCCAGTTCTGGGTCGTTTTGCTGTACATCCTGCTGTCGGGAATCTTCGGCTGGATGACAGGTAAGTTCCAGATTGGCCATCGTGTAGACATACTTCCTGCGCGTATGGACAACGTTATCTACGCCAGCATCTGGCTGTTCTGTGCACTGGGGCTGGTATTGCCGGTCTTGCAGAAACAAAGGCGCTGGGTGGAAGCGGCGGCTGCAGTCGTTCTGTCGTTGTTCATTGTGTCTTTTGTTGTACAGACCCGCACTGCCCTGGTGGGCGCAGCGTTTCTGGGCGGTCTGTGGGCTTTGCATGCGATGCGCCATCATCAGAAGCAAGGCCTCCTCGCAGTGATCGGTCTGGCGCTGCTGGCTTCATTGTTCATGTGGCTGGTGAAGGACGAGGCCTGGGCGAAGTTGCTGTTGGAAAGGGGCGATTCCCATCGAACCGAACTGCTGCAGATCATGCTCGGCGAATGGGCTAATTGCGGTTGGCTGAAGGGCTGCGGGATTGATTTCCACACCACGCAAACGCTCACCGGTGGCATGCCGATCCAGCACCCTCACAACATCTTCGTTGCGATGGGCTTGTACACTGGGGCCGTATCGCTGCTGTTGTTTGTCGCTGTAATGGCGCTGACGCTCTGGTACGCGTGGCGCATGCGTAGCGCGTGGGGCGTCTTTCTGGCGAGTGCATTGGTCATGCTCAACTTTGATGGCAGCAAGCTGATAGGCAACCCCGATGAACTTTGGGTGTTGGTGCTGTTTCCCGCCGTTATGGTCTACGCCCGGATCGTGCGTGAACGCAGGCTGAAACCGCTGTAACGGATACAAAAAAATGGCCCTTGGGGGCCATTTTTAATGTGTGGACTATTGCAAACCTGCGGTCAGCTCATTGCCTGAGTCAGCTCTTTTGCCGCGCAAAGACTTTGGGCGGCCAGATAGCCGTTGAAGAAGGCCTGATTGTTCTGACCGAGCAACCACTTGCGGTCTTCGCTGTAACGCAGCATGTGTTTGAAGTTACGCAGACGCAGGCTTTTACGGAGGGGGCCGCGAAAGGTTTTCATATCTGCTATGTCGATCAGGCCCAACGTGCGTTGCGGCGTCAGTATCACGTTGCCCAGATGAGCTGACCGGAAGTAGATGCCTTTCTCATGCAGTTCGGCAATGAAGCGCCCCAGCTCTGCGCGAAGCTCGTCACCACTGTCGGGTTCCCGCATGATCTGGCGTAACGTTTGCCCTTCCAGAGGGGCGTAATGCACTGCATCGCGCTGGATCTTTGCAATTCTGAATACGCTTATTACCTTCGGGCAGGGGATGGCACGCTCAGCGAGAGTCACGCAGTTGTCTGCGAAGCGTCGTGCATAAGGGTACCAGGCTGCCGAGCTGACCAGTCGCTTGCGACGAAACAGCTTCAACATTGATCCATCGGTCAATCGCAGGACTTTATTACCCGAATGATCGGCCTCGAGGACTTCAGCTCCCTCGGTCAAGGCAAGGTAATGTGCATGATCAAGCGCTTGCATCGATACTCCGGTTTCTTTGCCCTAGGGCTTGGACAGCCGCCTATCTTACCGCAGCAAGCCTTGGCAAAATGCGCTTGTGATACAATTCCGCCTCTTTTTATGCATGACGGATTCTCATGACATCCTCCGAATCGTCCAGCCAGTCAAGCCTGAAAATATACTTGCGCTTGTTGTCCTATGTGCGTCCGTACATAGGGATATTCCTGCTCAGTATCATCGGCTTTGTCATGTTTGCCTCGACCCAGCCTATGCTGGCCGGCATCCTCAAGTACTTCGTTGATGGTCTCAGCAATCCTGAGGCGGTGCTGTTTCCCCATGTACCGTATCTGCGCGACCTGCAATTGCTTCAGGCTGTGCCACTGATCATTGTGCTGATTGCCGCCTGGCAAGGCCTGGGCTCCTATCTGGGTAACTACTTTCTGGCGAGAGTCTCTCTGGGACTGGTTCATGACCTGCGAGTAGAGCTTTTCAACAAACTGTTGGTGTTGCCTAACCGTTATTTCGATACCCACAACTCGGGACATCTGATTTCGCGGATCACGTTTAACGTAACGATGGTGACGGGCGCGGCCACTGATGCGATCAAGGTGGTTATTCGCGAAGGGCTTACGGTTGTATTCCTGTTTATCTATCTGCTGTGGATGAACTGGCAACTGACGCTGGTCATGTTGGCGATCCTGCCGGTGATCGCGGTGATGGTCAGCAGCGCCAGCAAGAAATTTCGTAAGCAAAGCAAGAAAATTCAGGTAGCCATGGGCGATGTGACCCACGTGGCCTCCGAGACTATTCAAGGCTATCGCGTCGTGCGTAGCTTCGGCGGTGAACGGTACGAAGAGGCCCGTTTTGCCGGGGCCAGCGCCGACAACACCAAGAAGCAACTGCGCATGACCAAAACCGGCGCGATCTACACGCCAATGCTGCAGTTGGTCATTTATTCGGCCATGGCTGTGCTGATGTTCCTGGTGCTTTATCTGCGCGGCGATGCTACTGCGGGTGACCTGGTTGCTTACATCACGGCAGCGGGCTTGCTGCCCAAGCCTATTCGTCAGCTGTCTGAAGTCAGCTCAACGGTTCAAAAGGGTATTGCAGGCGCAGAAAGCATCTTCGAGCAGCTTGATGTAGCCCCGGAATTTGACAGCGGTACTGTTGAGCGTGATCGGGTCAGTGGGCGTCTTGAGGTCAGGAATCTCAGCTTCACCTACCCGGGTACAGAACGGAAGGTTCTGGATGACATCAGTTTCTCTGTAGCGCCAGGGCAGATGGTCGCACTCGTTGGTCGTTCGGGTAGCGGCAAGTCGACGCTTGCCAGCCTGTTGCCGCGTTTCTACCAACACAGCATTGGGCAGATTCTGCTTGATGAGGTTGAAATCAGTGATTACCGACTGCGTAACCTGCGCCGCCATATCTCTCAGGTAACGCAGAGCGTTACGCTGTTCAACGATACTGTCGCCAATAACATTGCCTATGGTGATCTGGCGGGTGCACCTCGTGCGGACATCGAGAAGGCGGCAGCCGACGCCTACGCCAAGGAATTTATCGATCAACTCCCGCAAGGTCTGGACACTCAGGTTGGGGAAAACGGCGTTCTGCTTTCCGGCGGTCAGCGTCAGCGTCTGGCAATTGCCCGGGCGCTGCTCAAGAATGCTCCTGTTCTGATCCTCGATGAGGCTACCTCGGCACTGGACACCGAGTCCGAGCGGCATATCCAGGCTGCGCTGGATCACGCCATGCAAGGGCGCACGACCCTCGTGATTGCGCACCGGTTGTCGACCATTGAAAAAGCGGACCAGATTCTGGTGATGGACGCTGGACGTATCGTCGAGCGTGGCACGCACGCGCAGTTGCTGGCGCAAAATGGCTACTACTCGCGTCTGCATGCGCTGGGGCTCGATGAGCCTGCGCCGGTTGGCGCGATCTGACCAGTCAGGATGATGTGGTGGCGAATTGTGGGGGCGAATTCATTCGCGAAGAGGTCGGTACCTCATAGGTATTGGCAACTGATCCATCGCTTTCGCGAATGAATTCGCTCCCACACAGCCTGTACAGATCACCGCGTTCGCAATTCTCAATGTTGCGCAATCCCAAGCCTTCGTAAACCCTGTGCTAAGATTCCGCCCCTGTTCATTCTAGTTACGGGTTGTTCGATGAAGTTGTCCATGCCGCGTTTCGATCAAGCACCAGTCTTGGTAGTGGGCGATGTCATGCTCGACCGCTATTGGCATGGCGGTACCTCAAGGATTTCGCCAGAGGCGCCCGTGCCTGTGGTCAAGGTTGAGCAAATCGAGGACCGTCCAGGCGGAGCCGCGAACGTCGCGTTGAACATTGCCGCGCTGGGAGCTCCAGCTTCGCTGGTCGGTGTGACCGGTGAAGACGAAGCTGCTGAAAGCCTTTCCAACAGCTTGAAGGCTGCGGGTGTTCTCGCACGCTTCCAGCGCATTTCCCATCAGCCGACCATCGTCAAACTGCGGGTCATGAGTCGCCATCAGCAGCTGCTGCGGATCGATTTCGAAGAGCCGTTTGCCACCGATGCCGAAGCGTTGAGTGCTGAAGTAGAAGGCTTGCTCGACGGCATCAAAGTGCTGGTCCTGTCCGATTACGGTAAAGGCGCGCTGAAGAATCATCAGGCGCTGATCAAGGTGGCCCGTGACCGTAATATTCCGGTGCTGGCTGATCCCAAGGGCAAGGACTTCGCGATTTATCGTGGCGCGAGTCTGATTACGCCGAACCTCAGCGAATTTGAAGCTATTGTCGGCCATTGTCTGGATGAGGCCGAACTGGTCGCAAAGGGCGCGCAGTTGATGAGCGAGCTGGACTTGGGCGCGCTGCTGGTTACCCGTGGCGAACACGGCATGACCTTGTTGCGGCCCGATCATCCTGCTCTGCATTTACCGGCTCGTGCCCGTGAAGTATTTGATGTGACCGGTGCTGGCGATACCGTTATTTCAACGCTGGCGGCCGCGATTGCTGCGGGCGAAGACCTGCCCCACGCCGTGGCGCTGGCGAATCTGGCTGCTGGCATTGTGGTTGGCAAGCTGGGGACCGCGGCCATCAGCGCGCCTGAGCTGCGCCGTGCGATTCAGCGCGAGGAAGGCTCCGAGCGCGGTGTACTGGGCCTTGAGCAACTGCTGTTGGCCATCGACGACGCCCGGGCACACAACGAGAAGATCGTTTTCACCAATGGTTGCTTCGATATCCTGCATGCCGGTCATGTGACGTATCTGGAACAAGCGCGCGCTCAAGGTGATCGACTGATTGTCGCGGTCAACGATGACGCGTCGGTGAGTCGTCTGAAGGGGCCGGGTCGTCCGATCAACAGTGTCGACCGGCGTATGGCAGTGCTTGCCGGACTTGGCGCAGTGGATTGGGTGATCAGCTTTTCTGAAGGTACTCCGGAAAACCTGCTCGCCCACGTCAAGCCTGATGTGCTGGTCAAAGGCGGCGATTACGGCATCGATCAGGTCGTCGGCGCTGATATCGTCCAGGCTTATGGCGGTGAAGTTCGGGTCCTGGGGCTGGTTGAGAACAGCTCGACCACTGCGATTGTCGAGAAAATCCGCGGGCAGTGAAGTGATCCGCTCTTGAGTTGTGAACGCTTACTGTGGGAGCCGGGCTTGCCCGCGATACATGAGACGCAGCCAGAAGACATAACGCGTTATCGTTTATCGTCGGAATGCCGCCCAGATCAGGCCCGGCTCCCACATTCAGACCGTATTCCAATGCCACATAGGTTGCGCTTCAGCTTTTAAACGTCACCAGCTTCAACAACTGCCGTGCCTTGCCCGTCAGGCGTTTGAGTCCGGTCTTCTTCGGAGGCGGCGTCATCCCTTGCTGGTGTAGCCAGTCCTTCCAGCGAATCCGCTCGTCACGTACTACCCAGCCTTCCTGCGCAGCAAAACTTTCAGCTAGATAAAGACCGCGGGTTCCGGCCGGTGTCAGCTTGTCGCGCTTCAACGTGTAAAGCTCTGGCAGCGGCACGCCATTTTCCAGTGGCATCAGGTACAGATCAGGCTTGCTGCGATTGAGGCGAGCGACCAGTTGGTCTTTTTCCAGGCACTCGTCCACATGGAAAAGGCTCAGGGGCCGCGCTTCCTTGGGGACTTCCAGACGCATGTCATAAATGAGCTGCAGCGATGCGGTGGGCAAGTGTACGTAAGCTCTAGGCCGCTCGATCAGCGTCATGCTCCCGCAACGTACAGGCCGTGCGGCACCGGATAGCGGGCTGAGACGAAACGGCATGGCTTCGCGGTAATGCAGCGCCGCGGCGTAGGGTGCGGGTAGCCAGATATCGTTGAAGCGCCCGCTCAGCCAGCCTTGGGGCGTTTCAATCAGGCACTCTTCGGCCACTTCCTGAATGGCGGTGTGCAGCGGCAGATTCAGCTCATGAGCCGGGACGTAACCCGAGATCAGCTTCAACACCACATCGCCACGATCCTGGCGGCGCTGGCGAACCAGCACCCAGTAATCGCGGTTTTGCCAGTTCAATGTCAGGCGCACCGAAACCCCGAGATTGGCCAGCTCCGTGGAGAACCGCTCAGTGTCGACGACTTCTATTTTGCGGCGTCGCTGCAAGGTCTGGGTGAAATTGAGCGGCATCCCGATACTTTGGTAACTCAGGCCTTCGGGGGTGGCTTCGACAAATAACGGCAGGGTTTTGAAGTTGCTTGGATTCTTCCGAATCAAAGTTCGCGGCATATCGGCTCCTTCTTGCGTTGGGGTCGGCCGCCTACATCAGGCTGGACGGCGAATCACGGCAGCGGCTGTCGCTACGTTATGGACCAGATGCATCGGGTTTATTGTCCCGACAATAGCACTGGCAACACCCGGATGGGCAAACAGCAATTCGAAACTGGCTTGCACCGCATCAACGCCAGGTCTCAGGCAGACATGACCACTCGCGAGCGCTTTTTTGACCAGAATGGCCTTGCCGTGGGCAGCAGCGTAGTCGAGCACTGGCTTTTCGCCCTGCTCGGAGAGGTTGTAAGTGACCATCGCGCAGTCGCCGTCGCGCAATGCCAGCAGGCCCCCTTCGACGGTTTTGCCGGAAAAGCCGAAGCCGCGAATCTTGCCTTCGCGCTTGAGGTCAGCCAGGGTTTGGTAGACCTCCGTGTCGTTAAGAATCGCCAGGTCGTTGCCGTCGGAATGCACGAGTACCAGATCGATAAAATCGGTTTCCAGACGTTTCAGGCTGCGCTCTATTGAGGTCCGAGTGTGCCCGGCGCTGAAGTCGTGGCTCGATTCACCGCTTTCGAACTCCTCACCGACCTTGCTGACAATTACCCAGTCCTGCCGCTGACCACGCAACAACGGGCCGAGGCGTTCTTCACTGGTGCCGTAGGCGGGGGCGGTGTCGATCAGGTTGATGCCCATGTCCCGGGCCATCTTGAGCAGCATTTGCGCTTGTTGATCGTCAGGGATGGTGAAACCATTGGGGTATTTGACGCCTTGATCACGGCCCAGTTTTACCGTGCCAAGACCCAGCGGCGATACGCTGATACCGGTGCTGCCCAGCGGGCGATGCAGTTCGTGAAGGGTCTTTACGCTCATGGCAGCAGTTGATCCCAGACAGGTATGGCCAACGGTGGTTTGGGCAGATCGCTTAGCGATGGCTGCGGCGTCGGGTGGATTTCGTCGAGGGACAGTGCTGCCATCACTCGGTCAGAAAAGTCCGGGGCCAGGGCTAGCTTTGTCGGCCAGCCCACCATCAGGCGATTCTGCACACTGAGAAATGCGTTATCAGGACGGACCAGTCCGGATTGCGCCGGTTCTGCTCGATCAACCCGCAACGTCGCCCACTCGACTTCACTGAGATCAATCCAGGGCAGCAAAGTGCCCAGTTCTTTTTTCACCGCAGCGATTTGCTGTGCAGGATCACGGGCCACGCCATCGGCCTCGGCCACATCACCCCCCACGTACCATACCCATTGACCGTTGGCGGCTGGATGAGTCGTCACAGTCAACCGCGGCTTTGGTCCGCCGCCCAGACAGTGAGCGTAAAGGGGCTTCAGGCTCGCGCCCTTGGCGAACACCATGTGCAAGGGGCGACGTTGCATGGCGGGTTGCGCCACGCCAAGCTTTTTCAGCAGATCAGCGTTGCCTGCACCGGCGCATAGCACTACGCGCTGAGCGAAAATATCCCGCCCGTCGACGCGCATGCCCACCAACTCCTGACCTTCAAGCAACGGTTCCAGCTCCTGACCGGCCAGCAGGCTGCCGTCGGCCAGTTCAGCCAGTCGCTCGATCAGGCTTGGCACATCAATGACCAGTTCAGCCAGGCGATAAACCTTGCCCTTGAATTTCGGGTTTTGCAGGGCGGGCGGAAGATCCGTGCCTTTGACTTGATCGACACGGCCGCGCACGGCCTTGCTGGCAAAGAAGCTGGTGAGGTTGCCCGCCAGGGTGCCGGGCGACCAGAGGTAATGGGCCTGGGAGAGTACACGTACGCCGCTGAGGTCTAGCTCGCCGGTACCGGCCAACGCTTCACGCCAGCGGCGCGGCATGTCAGCGATTGCTTCCGATGCACCTGACAGCGCGCCATGCAGGGCGTATTTGGCACCGCCGTGGATGATCCCCTGGGATTTGAGGCTTTGCCCCCCGCCGAGGCTGGCGTTTTCGATCAGGACAGTCGAGTACCCCTGGCCGCGCAGTCGGGCATTGAGCCAGAGGCCAGCAACGCCGGCACCGACGATCAGGACGTCAGTGGAAATTACGGAAGGCATGAACACCTCTGTGGCCGAAAGAATGCGGCCATTATAGAGGAACGCGTTTTCAATGCCCGGCGGTTTTCGAAAACAACTGAATCACGACGACGCCCAGAACGATCATGCCCATGCCAAGCATGGCGGGAATGTCGAGTTTCTGCCCGTAGATGAAGTACGCAGCGACACTGACCATGACAATCCCCATGCCCGCCCAGACGGCATAGGCGACTCCCACCGGAATCGTGCGGACCACCAGAATCAGCATCCAGAAGGCGATGGCGTAGCCGCAGATCACCAGCAGTAACGGGATTGGCGTGCTCAAGCCTTTGACGGCTTTCATGGAAATGGTGCCGATGACTTCAGCGCATATGGCGATGGCCAGCAGGTAGTAGGCAGACATAACGGTAACTCCTCTTCATATGTCGGACATTCTTCGCCACCGGTGAGATGGGGTAAAGTCATTACCTATCGGTATTAGAGATAGGTCGCCAAACCATGCAGTGGAATCTTGAGCAAATGCGCCTGTTCGTCAGTGTGGCTGAGCAGCGTTCGTTTTCTGCGGTAGCGCGGGATATGCGCAGAGCGCAGTCGGCCGTCAGTAGTGCAATCGCCATGCTGGAGTCTGACTTGGGTGTGAGCCTGTTCGAGCGCAGCAGTGGTCGTCAGCCCCGTTTGACCGAGGCGGGTGCCGCATTACTTGAAGAGGCCCGTGAGTTGCTGCGCCAATGCGAGCGTATCGACGGGCGTGCGCTGGCACTGATGCGCGGCCAGGAGGCGCAGTTGCGCGTTGCCCATGACGAAGCCATGCCTTATCAGCCCGTGCTCGACAGCCTGGAGGCGCTCTCTGAGCGCTTTCCGACCCTTGAAGTTCAGCTGGCCAGCGGCGCGCAGGGCGACGTCGCACGCAAATTGCTGGAGCGGCGGGCTGATCTGGGGTTGCTGTTTCATCACGAGCAGATGCCCACCGAATTGGAGCGCAGAGGGCTGGGCGGGGTGGAAATGGTTACCGTGTGCGCGGTGGATCATCCACTGGCTCGGGAGGGGCGCGTCACCCGGCAACAACTGGCGCGGCATCGGCAATTATTGATTGCTCCGCAACAAAGCGGTTATCCCGGTGGTGAGCAGTTGAGCCCGCAGGTCTGGCGGGCCGACAGCTTTTATGTGATGGCCGAGCTGTTGATGCGCGGCCTGGGTTGGGCCTGGCTGCCCCGACACGTGGTGCAGTATCCAACCTATCAGCATCAGATGATCGAACTGCTCAGCGAGTGGACGCCGCCACCCTTGGTGGTGGAAATGGTCTGGCGACGTGACGAGCCCCTGGGCCCGGTTGCGCAGTGGCTGTCAGAAAGTTTTGCCCGGCATTTGCGGGCCATTGGCTGATAAACTCCGCGCCCATGAATAGAACCTTATATACCTTGCTGTTTCATATCGGCCTGCCATTGGTGGCCGTTCGACTGTGGCTGCGAGCACGCAAGGCACCGGCCTATCGCCAGCGAATCGGTGAGCGTTTCGCTCTGGGCTTGCCAGCCATGCAGCCGGGCGGCATCTGGGTGCATGCGGTGTCGGTGGGCGAAAGCATTGCTGCTGCGCCGATGATTCGTGCGCTGCTCGCCGCTTATCCACAGCTGCCGATCACGATCACCTGCATGACGCCCACCGGTTCGGAGCGGATCAAGGCCATGTTTGCCAACGAGCCGCGCATTCAGCATTGCTACCTGCCTTATGACTTGCCATGGGCAGCGGGTCGCTTTCTTGATCATGTGCGACCAGTGCTTGGCGTGATCATGGAGACCGAGCTATGGCCTAACCATATTCATCAGTGTGCCAAGCGCGGCATCCCGGTTGCTTTGGCCAATGCGCGGCTGTCCGAGCGCTCGGCGCGGGGTTATGCACGGTTTGCCAAATTGACCCGGCCGATGCTGGAAGAGATGAGCTGGTTCGCGGTGCAGACCGAGACTGAAGCGCAGCGTTTTCGGGATTTGGGTGCACGTCCTGAATGCGTGGCCGTCACCGGTTCGATCAAGTTTGACCTGACGATTGATCCACAATTGCTGACCCATGCCGCGCAGTTACGCGAAGAATGGCAGGCGACTGAGCGCCCTGTCTGGATCGCGGCCAGCACCCATGCGGGTGAGGATGAAATTGTTCTGGCGGCTCATCGGCAATTGCTGAGCAGCCATCCCGATGCACTGCTGGTTTTGGTGCCACGCCATCCGGAGCGTTTTAACAGCGTGCATGATCTTGTCGTGCAGCAAGGTTTTGCGACGGTGCGTCGCTCATCCGGTCAGCCAGTGACAGCGCAGACTTCGGTGCTGGTAGGCGACACCATGGGCGAACTTCTGTTTCTCTATGCCTTGGCCGACATTGCTTTTGTGGGTGGCAGTCTGGTGCCCAATGGTGGTCACAACCTGCTGGAGCCTGCCGCGTTGGCCAAGCCTGTTTTGAGCGGCCCGCACCTGTTCAATTTCCTCGAGATCGCCGCCATGTTGCGCAATGCCGAGGCGTTGATCGAATGCCGCGATGCGGCGAGTCTTTCGGCCGCTGTACAGCAACTGTTCGACCAGCCGCAAAAGGCGCGCGATATGGCACAAGCAGGGTTGGCGGTGATGAAGGCCAATCAAGGCGCGTTACAGCGATTGCTGTATGGGCTTGGAAGGTTGGTTAAATGAAGTTTTGTCTGTGATGCATTTTTCCGTGGGACCGGCTTTAGCTGGGAAGGCGGTATTTCTGACGACCCGTTATCAGTGACTGTTCCTGCCTCTTCCCGGCTAAAGCCGGTCCCACGGCATCGCGATGGATTTGAGGCTGGCGCAAACTCTGTGGGAGCGAATTTATTCGCGAATTCGGTATTTCAATTGATACAAAGGCTGCGGATGTACTGGCCCCTTCGCGAATAAATTCGCTCCCACAGGGATTTGAGCTAGCAGGCATAGAATCTCTCACAGAGACCGCGCTTTCCCGGCCGGTCCTGCAGGATCGCGCCTGCAGGCAGACACAGATCCTCCGCAGGGTTTGCAAGAAGCGTTTTAACGCTGCGGCGGTCTTTCGAAATTTTTCTTCGCGGCCGCGGCAAGATCCGGCGGCAAGAAGTCTTTGTCCGGGTTGTAGTCGGCTTTCAGGTAGCGTGACAAATCCTGCAAGTCGCCAGGATTCAACGTTCCCGCCGCTTGCTTCAAGCGCAGGTTGTCGAGGATGTAGTCATAGCGGGTGTTGTTGTAATCGCGCACCGAGGCGTACAACTGGCGCTGGGCATCCAGAACGTCGACGATGTTGCGAGTTCCCACCTGATAGCCGATTTCCGTGGCTTCCAATGCGCTCTGGTTAGAGATGATTGACTGCTTGCGAGCCTGAACCTGCTCCACATCGGTATTCACGGCGCGGTGCAGGTTGCGGGTGTTCTCCACCACCTGGCGACGCAAACCTTCGCGACGTTGCTCACTCTGGCTCAGTCTTGAATACGCTTCTCGAACTTGCGAGCTGGTCAGGCCACCGCTGTAGATCGGGATATTCAGCTGCACACCAATGCTGCGCTGCTCCACGTCGCCACGGTAATTCTGCCCCGTGTAGTTCGGATTGCTGAAGCCCAGCGCATCGTTATCGCCGCGCTTGTATTGAGCCACCGCATCAAGGGTCGGAGCGTGCCCGGCCTTGCGCTGACGCAAGGTTTCTTCTGCGGCGTTAACTGCGTAATTGCTGGCCAGCAGGTTGAGGTTCTGCTGCGCGGCCGTATCAACCCAGGCTTTCGCGTCGTTGGGCATTGGCGCCAGAATCGGCAACGTGTGGACGATCCCCTCAATGGAGTTGTACTCACGATTGGTCAACGTCACCAAGGCCTGAAAAGCGTCATCCACCTGACGTTTGGCAACGATCCGGCTGGCCCGGGCAGTGTCATAGCTCGCCTGAGCCTGCAACACGTCGGTCTTGTCGGAAAGCCCAACGTCGAAGCGCTCATTGGCTTGATCCAGTTGGCGTTTGAAGGCTGCTTCTTCTGCTTTGGTCGAGGCCAAATTATCCTGGGCGCGCAGCACGGTGAAGTAACTTTGCGCGCTCTGCAGAATCAGGTTCTGCTCGGTGGCTGAGAGTTCGAGCGCTGCCTGTTCATCGACTGCTTCGGCAGCCTGCAACTGGAACCAGCGGTCTGCACGGAAAATCGGTTGGCTCAGCGTCGCCTGATACACCGTGCCGCTGCGGGTGGCAATGGCGTTGGGTTGGTCGATGCTTGTGCGGGTATTGTTGACGTCGGCACCGGCAGACAGGTTCGGCAGCAGGCCTGCACGGGCCTGCGGTACAACTTCCTTGCGAGCGGCATAATCGGCGCGTGCTGCTGCAAGATCGGCGTTGTTGTCGACAGCTTCCTGGTAAACACTGACCAGCCCGGTTTTGGTCGGCAGCGGCAAGTCGGCTGCCCAGGCAATCGAACTGCAGGCACATGACACGGCAATGGCCAATGAAAGTTTGTGCAGCATGGGGCGTTCCCTGTTCATGATTATGGTGCCAGTCCGATTCGAAGAGGCTGGCTTGCGAGTGTAGAGGCTGGGGGCCGTGGCAACAATCAGGCAGGCCATTTATCCAGCGTTTGAAAACGCGCTTGGCGTTCCGGGCTCGTCGCGACTAGACTGGCGACGTTCTTGTCGGGGTGCCTTGCTTTGAGGCTGAGATCGGTTAAACCGGATCCCGTTGAACCTGATCAGGTTAGCGCCTGCGTAGGGAACAAGATTTCTCGTCTCCCGGCGAGTCCTCTTGAGTGTCGTCCGGGGTCGATGGTTCATTTCTGAAAGCCTTGAAATGAATCAACACTCTCCGCTCGATACTCAGCACCAGTCTTGGTGCGTCTTTCCGTCTTCAGGTTCGCTCCGACAATTAATCCGCCGCTGGATGATGTCTGGAGAGCCCGTGATGAGTACAAATCCAAAAAATGCCGCCAACCTGAGTGAGTCCGCACAAGTCGACTCTGGATCGGTGCAGCCGTTTACCCGCTCGCAAAAAATCTATGTTCAGGGCTCTCGCCCGGACATCCGCGTGCCCATGCGCGAAATCCATCTTGATGTCACACCGACCGATTTTGGCGGCGAGATCAATGCGCCGGTTACGGTGTATGACACGTCGGGTCCTTACACTGACCCGAACGTCGTTATTGATGTGCGCAAAGGCCTGGCCGATGTGCGTTCGCCGTGGATCGACGCGCGCAACGACACCGAGCGTCTCGACGGCCTGACGTCGAACTTCGGCCAGCAGCGACTGGCCGATGCCGAGCTGACCCGTCTGCGTTTCGCCCACGTACGCAACCCTCGTCGAGCCAAGGCCGGGGCCAACGTGAGCCAGATGCATTACGCGCGTCAGGGCATCATCACGGCGGAGATGGAATACGTCGCCATCCGCGAAAATATGAAGCTGCAAGAAGCCCGTGCTGCCGGTCTGCTCACTCAGCAACACGCCGGGCATAGCTTCGGCGCGAACATCCCCAAAGAAATCACCGCTGAGTTCGTGCGCGAAGAAATCGCTCGCGGTCGCGCAATCATCCCGGCCAACATCAACCACACCGAGCTGGAGCCGATGATCATTGGCCGCAACTTCCTGGTGAAGATCAACGGCAACATCGGCAACAGCGCGCTGGGTTCTTCCATCGAAGAGGAAGTCGCAAAACTGACCTGGGGTATTCGCTGGGGCTCGGACACGGTCATGGACTTGTCCACGGGCAAACACATTCACGAAACCCGTGAGTGGATCATCCGTAACTCGCCAGTGCCGATCGGTACGGTGCCGATCTATCAGGCGCTGGAAAAAGTTGGCGGCGCCGCCGAAGACCTGACGTGGGAGCTGTTCCGTGACACGCTGATCGAGCAGGCGGAGCAGGGCGTCGATTACTTCACGATTCACGCCGGTGTATTGCTGCGCTACGTGCCACTGACGGCCAAACGCGTCACCGGTATCGTCAGCCGTGGCGGCTCGATCATGGCCAAGTGGTGCCTGGCGCACCACAAAGAGAACTTCCTCTACACGCACTTTGAAGACATCTGCGAAATCATGAAAGCCTACGACGTCAGCTTCTCGCTGGGCGATGGCTTGCGTCCGGGATCAATTGCCGATGCCAACGACGCCGCGCAATTCGGTGAGCTGGAAACTCTGGGTGAACTGACCAAAATCGCCTGGAAGCACGACGTGCAGACCATGATCGAAGGCCCGGGCCATGTGCCGATGCAGTTGATCAAAGAGAACATGGACAAGCAGCTTGAGTGCTGTGATGAAGCGCCGTTCTACACCCTCGGCCCGCTGACCACGGATATTGCGCCGGGTTACGACCACATCACCTCCGGGATCGGGGCAGCGATGATCGGCTGGTTCGGTTGTGCGATGCTTTGTTACGTCACGCCCAAAGAGCACTTGGGCCTGCCGAACAAGGATGACGTGAAGACCGGGATCATCACGTACAAGATCGCGGCGCATGCGGCTGACCTTGCCAAGGGCCATCCGGGCGCGCAGATCCGTGATAACGCCCTGAGCAAGGCGCGTTTTGAATTCCGCTGGGAAGACCAGTTCAACCTTGGTCTGGACCCGGACACCGCACGTTCGTATCACGACGAAACCTTGCCAAAAGACTCCGCCAAGGTCGCGCATTTCTGCTCCATGTGCGGGCCGAAATTCTGCTCGATGAAAATCACTCAGGAAGTTCGCGAGTACGCGGCTAACCAGAAGATTGAAGCCATTGACCTGGACGTCGCCCAAGGGCTGGCGGAACAGGCCGAGCGCTTCAAGCAGGAAGGCAGCCAGCTTTACAAAAAAGTGTGATTTGAAATAGATCTGCTTGGCGGTGCTCTCCTGTGGGAGATTCTATGGTTGTGATCAAGCCATAACCCACCCTTTGGGTTGATATTCGCTCTGATTTTTCATCAGGG
>NZ_JAWHNU010000035.1:0-66035 GCF_032582135.1 Pseudomonas syringae group sp. J309-1
AACGGCAAAATGCCCCGAACAGGTCGAGGCATTTTTTTGGTTATGCGGTGAGGCTTGGGTTTTCACACAGTCTGTACAGGTTCACTACGGAGCCAGGACGCACCGCTTCCCCTGTAGGAGTGAACTTGTTCGCGAAGCGGTCTTCCTGTCTCGCAGGCCTATCGCTTCGCCAACAAGTTGGCTCCTACAGGTATCCGCTTACAGGTGCTGGCTAATACAAATCCACCGGATCCACATCCAGCGACCACCTGACCTGCCTGCCGCTCGGCATTTGCTCCAGCGCCAGCAGCCAGGAAGCAAGCAGCCGGTGCAGTGGCGCTCGGGCGCTGGATTGCAGCAGCAATTGTGCTCGATATCGACCGGCGCGGCGCTCCATCGGTGCCGGGACCGGGCCGAGCAATTCAATGCCGCCCAGATTCATGTCGTTCAACAGCTGCTCGGCAACCGAGCAGGCCTCATCGAGAAACCCTTCGGCCTGACCCGGTTTATGGGCTTCGGCCCGTAACAGTGCCAGATGCGCAAAAGGTGGCAAACCAGCCGCGCGACGTTCGCTCAGGGCTTGCTCGGCGAAGGCGAAGTAACCTTGTTCGGTAAGCTGAATCAGCAGTGGGTGATCCGCCAGGTGCGTCTGGATGATCACCCGGCCTGGCTCTTCAGCCCGTCCGGCCCGCCCGGCAACCTGAACGATCAACTGAGCCATGCGCTCGCTGGCACGGAAGTCTCCGGAAAACAGGCCGCCATCGGCATCCAGAATCGACACCAGTGTCACACGCGGGAAGTGGTGCCCTTTGGCGAGCATCTGTGTGCCCACCAGAATGCACGGCTGGCCGCGCTGAATGGTCGCGAACAGTTGATTCATCGCGTCTTTGCGCGAGGTGCTGTCGCGATCAACCCGCAATACGGGGTAATCCGGAAACAGAATCGCCAGACGCTCTTCAGCGCGCTCGGTGCCTGCGCCAACCGGGCGCAAATCCACTTTGCCGCAGGACGGGCACTGGCGCGGTACGCGTTCGACGTGGCCGCAGTGGTGGCAGCGCAATTCGCCGGAGCGCTGATGCACGGTCATTCGCGCATCACATCGCGGGCAGCCCGACAGCCAGCCGCAATCGTGGCACAGCAGCGTCGGCGCAAAGCCGCGGCGATTGAGAAAGACCAGGACTTGCTGACCGGCTTCGAGTGTCTGGCCGATGGCTTGTTGCATCGGTCCGGAGATACCACTGTCCAGCGGACGGCTTTTCACGTCCAGACGCATGAATTTCGGTTGTTGCGCGCCGCCCGCACGCTCATTTAGGCGTAACAGCCCATAACGGCCGGTATAGGCGTTGTGCAGGCTTTCCAGCGAAGGCGTGGCAGAGCCGAGCACAATGGGGATGTTTTCCTGGCGTGCACGCACTAAAGCCAGATCCCGTGCGTGATAGCGCAGGCCTTCCTGCTGTTTATAGGAGCCGTCGTGCTCTTCGTCGATGATGATCAGGCCGGGATTCTTCATCGGCGTGAAGAGCGCCGAACGGGTACCGATAATAATGTCGGCCTCGCCATCCCGCGCTGCCAGCCAGGCATCCAGCCGGTCACGGTCATTGACTGCCGAATGCAGCAGGGCAATACGTGCGTTGAAGCGCTGTTCGAAGCGCGCCAGGGTTTGCGGCCCCAGGTTGATTTCCGGGATCAGCACCAGCGCCTGTTTACCGGCTTCCAGCGTTTCGCGGATCAGCTGTAAATAGACTTCGGTCTTGCCGCTGCCGGTAACGCCCGCCAGCAGAAACGCATGAAAGCTGCCGAACCCGGCGCGAATCGCCTCGCAGGCCGCCCGCTGTTCAGTGTTGAGCGGCAGTTCCGGCTGGGCCAGCCAGTGTTCATGACGCGCCGATGGAGCATGGCTGCGCACTTCAACCTGCACCAACTCTTTAGCCAGCAGCAAATTGAGGCTTTCTTTATTAAGCATCAGCTTGCTCAGCAACTGATGCGCCACACCGTGGGGATGCTGGGCGAGGGTGGTCAGTGCTTCGCGTTGCTTGGGTGCCCGGGCAATGCGCGGGTCATCGACGCTGGCATTCGGCGCAACCTGCCAGAAGCGCTCCTGGCGCGATTCGGCCGGTTCACCCTGGCGCAGCAGCACTGGCAGCGCCCAACTCAAGGTGTCGCCGAGGCTGTGCTGATAATACTGAGAGGTCCACAAGCACAGCTTGAACAGCGCGGGCGGCAGGGGCGCTTGCTCATCGAGCAGGGCGATGGCGGGCTTGAGCTTGTCTGCGGGCACTTCGCTATGATCAGCGATTTCGATCAGAATGCCGATCATTTCCCGACGGCCGAAGGGCACTCGCAGGCGCATGCCCGGCTGCAAGGCACTGCGCAGCACTCCGGCAGGTGCTCGGTAGTCGAACAGGCGCCGCAGTGGCGAAGGCAGGGCAAGGCGCAGAATGGCGTCGGGCACGCGGGGTTTCCCTGTTACGGTATGTGACGGATGCGCGATCTTAGCAGACGACCGGCGTAAAGCCCCGCTTGCGTGATCTGGATTGTCTGGTAATATTCGCGGCCTATTTACGTGCGGTATTCAACAATAGTGTTGGATGGCGGCACGCTAGCCCGAGGAAGTACCGATGAAAGCTGATATCCATCCAGTTTACGAAGCCATTGACGCTACTTGCAGCTGCGGCAATGTCATCAAAACCCGTTCGACTCTCGCCAAGCCTCTGAGCCTTGACGTTTGCAACGAGTGCCACCCGTTCTACACCGGCAAGCAGAAGACTCTTGACGTTGGCGGCCGTGTTGACAAGTTCAAGTCGCGCTTCGGTGCGTTCGGTGCTACCAAAGCTCCTGCTGCTGCAGAGTAAGGTTGGCCGATCTGGAAAATCCAACGGGTTTCTCCAGGCTGCTTAAAAAGGCGTCCCCTGTGGGCGCCTTTTTTGTGGCCGCGATTTGGCTGCCTGCCGCCCAGGCTCTTTGCCCTGCGCCATCCTCGTTTCCGGTTGCTCAGGTCGAGCGTGTGGTCGATGGCGATACCCTGCGCCTTAAAGATGGGCGCAACGTACGCATGGTCGGGATCAACACTCCAGAGACGGGAAAGAAAAGCCGTTCCGCCGAGCCGTTTGCCGAGGCTGCCAAAAGCCGTCTGCAAACACTGGTGGCTGAAAGCGATGGCACCGTCAGTTTGCTGATCGGCCAACAGGCCAAGGATCGTTATGGTCGCGTGCTGGCCAATGTCTATGGTCGCGACGGTGCCAATCTCGAAGCGCAGCTGTTGAGCGAGGGCCTGGGTTATCTGGTCGCCGTTTCGCCTAACGTAGCGCTGGTCGATTGTCAGCAAGCGGCTGAGCGTACAGCCCGTCAGGCTGGCCTCGGTGTGTGGCGTAAATCGCCGGTGCAGTCGGCGGGTCAGATCGATAAGGGCGGTTTTGCGCTGGTCTCTGGTCAGGTCACGGGGGTGCAGCTCAATGGGGGTGGCATCTGGATTGAGCTGCAGGGTTCGCTGGTGCTGCGTATCGCCCCGGACCTTGTCAGCCAGTTTGACGCCAAACAGCTAAGCCGCCTGAAGGGCCAGAGTATCGAGGCGCGGGGTTGGGTCGTTGATCGATCTCGTCGCGGTGGTCTCAAAGATGGCCAGGCGCGCTGGATGATGCCGATTACCCATCCGGCGATGCTTGATTCATCGACCCTCTGACACACCGATCTGTAGGCGCACGCTTCCATCAAACAACACGCAAACTAATGGATTGGAATGCATTTTCTGTAGGAGCTGCCGAAGGCTGCGAAGCGTTTATCCTGACACACCGCGATCGCAGCCTTCGGCAGCTCCTACAAACTCGTTCCCCTGATGCAACTCCTCCGCTCTAAGCGGAAAGTCTTAGTCCTCGCCTATTGACAGTTGTGACTGGCCAGTCTTGTTAGGACTTTGCATCTTGCGTATCCTCGGCGGTCCGTCTTCCCACAGTAAAAAAAGCGGAATGCCCACATGTCTGATTTGAAAACTGCCGCGCTTGAATATCACGCCAATCCTCGTCCAGGGAAACTGAGCGTAGAACTCACCAAGCCCACCGCTACTGCTCGCGACCTGGCCCTGGCTTACAGCCCTGGCGTTGCCGAGCCTGTGCGTGAAATCGCCCGTGACCCTGAGCTGGCTTACAAATACACCGGCAAAGGCAATCTGGTAGCAGTTATTTCCGATGGCACCGCGATCCTCGGCCTGGGTGATTTGGGCCCACTGGCATCCAAGCCAGTGATGGAAGGCAAGGGCGTTCTGTTCAAGCGTTTCGCCGGTATCGATGTATTCGATATCGAAGTGGATTCGGAAAGCCCACAGGCTTTCATCGATACCGTAAAACGCATCTCCATCACCTTCGGCGGTATCAACCTCGAAGACATCAAGGCGCCTGAGTGCTTTGAGATCGAGAAAGCGCTGATCGAGCAATGCGACATCCCGGTTTTCCACGATGACCAGCACGGCACCGCGATTGTTACGGCGGCCGGTATGATCAACGCTCTGGAAATCGTCGGCAAGAACCTGGCTGACGCAAAAATCGTCTGCCTGGGCGCTGGCGCAGCGGCCATCTCCTGCATGAAGTTGCTGGTGAGCATGGGCGCGAAGATCGAAAACATCTTCATGATCGACCGTTCCGGCGTTATCCACTCCGGCCGTACCGATCTGAACCAGTACAAAGCGGTGTTCGCTCACGCGACTGAAAAGCGCACCCTGGCTGACGCTCTGGATGGCGCAGACGTGTTCGTTGGTCTGTCTGGCCCGAACCTGCTGAGCGCTGAAGGTCTGAAGTCGATGGCCAAGGATCCGATCGTGTTCGCCTGCTCGAACCCTGATCCGGAAATCTCCCCGGAGTTGGCTCACGCTACTCGCAGCGACGTGATCATGGCGACAGGTCGTTCCGACTACCCGAACCAGGTCAACAACGTACTGGGCTTCCCGTTCATCTTCCGCGGCGCTCTGGACGTTCGCGCCAAGCGTATCAACGAAGAAATGAAGATCGCAGCGGCCAACGCCCTGCGTGAACTGGCCAAACTGCCAGTGCCTCAGGAAGTCTGCGACGCCTACGGCGGCATCAAGCTGGAATTCGGTCGTGAGTACATCATCCCGAAACCAATGGATACCCGCCTGCTGGGCCTGATCGCTGATGCCGTTGCCAAGGCAGCCATCGAAAGCGGTGTCGCAACCCTGCCGTATCCAAAGCACTACCCGCTGACCAGCGTTGATGACGTTTTTAACGGCTAACGTTGTTAGCAGACCCATAAAAGAACCCGGCCATTAGCCGGGTTTTTTTATGGGGAAGTTTCAAGCTACAAGCTGCAAGCGAAAACAACGCAGCATTCCGTTTCTCCACTGCTTTTTCTTGTAGCTCGCGGCTTGAAGCTTGTAGCTGCTTGCCTAGAACAAATCGATCGGCGCCGACTCATCCGCAGGCAACGGACTGCCCGGTGCCTGGCCGCCCAGTTCGTTGACGCTTGGCGGCGTATCTTCGCTTTTGAACAGCTCGAAGAACGCGTTAGGCGTGCTCGGAGTTGCTGCACGGCCGCTGATCGGATCAACTCGCAGGCTCAGGATGCCATCCGGCTCGGCTTGCTGATGCGGCGGCTTGTCCTTGAGCGCGGCGCTCATGTAGTTCATCCAGATCGGCAGAGCGACGGTACCGCCAAATTCATGACGGCCCAGGCTTTCTGGTTGGTCAAAGCCCGTCCAGACCGTGGTCACGTAATCGGCGTTGTAACCGGTGAACCACGCATCCTTGGATTCGTTGGTCGTACCGGTCTTGCCTGCGATATCCGGACGGTTCATCGCCAAGGCTCGGCGGCCGGTGCCACGCTTGATCACGTCCTGCAGCATGCTGTTGAGGATGTACGTGGTCCGGCTGTCCACAATGCGCGGTGCAACGGCGGGTGCCTGAGGATCAACCGGCGCTGCAGGCTGTGCAGGGCCTTCACTGGATGAGGTGATCAGCGCAGGTCCATTGGGCACCGCTACCGTGTTGGCATGTGGCGCTGGCTGGTGGTCTACCGCTGGAACGCTTGGCGGGTTGGCCTCAAACAAGGTCACGCCATCGCGGCTCTCGATGTTCTGGATCAGGTATGAGTTGATCTTGTAGCCACCGTTGGCGAACGCTGACCAACCGGTGACGATTTCCATCGGTGTCAGAGTGGCTGTGCCCAGTGCCAGCGACAGGTTGCGCGGCAGATCACTCTTGTTGAAGCCAAAGCGCGTGATGTAGTCGATTGACGTATCGATGCCCAGTTGTTGCAGCAGACGAATCGAAACAAGGTTACGCGACTTGTACAGCGCTTCACGCAGGCGGATTGGGCCAAGGAAGGTATTGGTGTCGTTCTTCGGACGCCAGACCTTGTCCAGATACTCGTCAACAAACACGATCGGCGCATCGTTTACCAGACTTGACGCGGTGTAGCCGTTGTCCAGCGCGGCGCTGTACAGGAATGGCTTGAAGCTCGAGCCCGGTTGACGCTTGGCTTGCAGAGCGCGGTTGTAGTTGCTCTGCTCGAAGGCGAAACCACCGACCAGCGCACGAATTGCACCATTTTGTGGGTCAAGTGATACCAGTGCACTTTGCGCCGCCGGTATCTGGCTGAACTTGAGAGAGCCATTTTCCTGACGCTGCAGGCGAACCAGATCGCCGACATGCGCGACATCAGCAGGTCCCTTGGGGTTTGCGCCCAGGCTGTTGGTGTTCAGATAAGGGCGCGCCCATTTCATGCTCGCCCATTCGACAGTTTCTTCCTTCTCACCATTACGGGTCAGGACGCGAACGCCGGTCTTGTCGACCTGGGTGACGATTGCAGGCTCAAGGCCGCTGATGGTGCGTTGTTTGGTCAGCTCTTGTGCCCAGCCTTCGCGGGTCATGCCCGGGAAGCGGCTTTCAGGGCCGCGATAGCCGTGCCGCTGGTCGTATTCGATCAGGCCTTCCTGAACCGCCGTATTGGCGTGCTCCTGAAGGTCGCTTGGGACTGTCGTGGTGACACGGAAGCCTTCTGTATAGGCGTCGCTGCCATAACGGCCGACCATTTCGGCCCGCGCCATTTCTGCAATATAAGGTGCGTTAACTTCAGGCGTCGGCACGTGGTAGCTGGCGTTGAGTGGCTCGCTTAGCGCAGCCTGATAGGCGCTCTGGTCGATCTTGCCCAGCTTGAACATGCGCCCCAGGATCCAGTCGCGACGCTCTTTGGCGCGCGTCGGGTTTGCCAGAGGGTTGAAGCGTGAAGGTGCTTTCGGCAGGCCGGCAATCATGGCCATCTGCGCAAGGCTTACGTCGCGGATCGATTTGCCGTAATAAACCTGCGCCGCTGCTTCGATGCCGTAGGCCCTGTTGCCCAGATAGATCTTGTTGACGTACAGCTCGAGAATTTCGTCTTTGGTCAGTTGGCGCTCAATTTGCAGTGCAAGAAGGATCTCGGTGGTTTTACGCGAAAAACTGCGCTCACTCGTCAGAAAATAGTTCTTTGCCACCTGCATGGTGATGGTGCTGCCACCCGACTGGATGTGGCCACTTTTGACAAGTTGCGACGCTGCACGCATCAGGCTGCCAGGGTCGACGCCGTAGTGGTTGGCGAAATTGTCATCTTCGGCCGAGAGCAAGGCGTTGATGAAATTCGGCGGGATGTCGGCAAAACGGATCGGGGTACGGCGCATCTCGCCAAACTCCGCAATCAACTTGCCGTCGCTGCTGTAGACGCGCAGGGGTATTTGCAGCTGGATGCTGCGCAAGGCTTCTACAGACGGCAGGTTAGGGCTCAGATAAAGAAAGGCACCGCTGAGGCCGAGCAACAGCGCACAGAATACGGCGACGAGAGACCACCAGAAAAACTTCAGCAGGCGTATCAAGGCTTTTTGATTTCCAGAATAAAAAGAATGAGTTAAGCGCAGGCACTAATAAATAGACACGCCTTGAAGCTTGGTTATACGAAAAAAGCGCTGGGCATTATAAGCATTTTTCGTCTCCGAGCGTTATTTGCGCTACTGTCAGGATTGCTGGCGGCGGCGTTGGACAACAAATAATCCGTAAGTGACGGAAACTCATAGGGAACAGGTTGTGTTCGAACTCTTCGGTAAGAAGGCCAACACCCTTCTAGGGATCGATATTAGCTCTACATCGGTGAAACTCCTTGAATTGAGTCGTTCCGGCACACGTTACAAAGTCGAGTCCTACGCGGTGGAGCCGCTACCGGCGAACGCGGTGATCGAAAAGAACATTGCCGAGCTCGAAGGCGTCGGAAATGCATTGGCGCGCGTATTGGCCAAGGCGCGTACAAGCGTCAAATCTGTGGCGGTCGCCGTGGCCGGTTCGGCGGTGATTACCAAGACTATCGAGATGGACGCTGGCCTGTCGGATGACGACATGGAAAACCAGCTGAAAATCGAGGCTGATCAGTACATTCCCTATCCACTGGAAGAAGTCGCGATCGATTTTGAGGTTCAGGGCTATTCGGTGCGCAACCCCGAGCGCGTTGAAGTCCTGCTGGCCGCCTGCCGTAAAGAAAATGTTGAAGTACGCGAAGCCGCCCTGGCCCTTGCGGGGCTCAATGCACGGGTCGTCGATGTCGAGGCCTATGCACTGGAGCGTGCCTATGGGTTGTTGTCGACGCAATTGGGCAACGGTCACGACAAACTGACCGTTGCCATCGTCGACATCGGCGCGACCATGACCACCCTGAGCGTGCTGCACAACGGACGCATTATCTATACCCGTGAACAGCTGTTCGGTGGGCGTCAGCTGACCGAGGAAATCCGGCGTCGCTATGGCCTTTCGATGGAAGAAGCCGGGCTTGCCAAGAAGCAGGGCGGTCTGCCCGATGATTACTTGATCGAAGTGCTGCAGCCATTCAAGGACGCCGTGGTGCAACAAGTTGCCCGGTCGCTGCAATTCTTCTTCGCCGCAGGACAATACAACGCCGTGGACTACATCATGCTGGCCGGTGGTACTGCATCGGTTTCCGGGCTGGACAACCTGATTCAGCAGCGCGTCGGCACACCCACTCTGGTAGCCAACCCGTTTGCAGACATGGCCTTGAGCGCCAAGGTCAATGCTGGCGCCCTGGCCAGCGATGCTCCTGCTTTGATGATCGCGTGCGGTCTGGCCCTGAGGAGCTTTGACTGATGGCACGGATCAACCTTCTCCCCTGGCGTGAACAGCTTCGCGAAGAGCGCAAGAAACGGTTCTTGATGGCTTTGGCTGGCGTGTTTGTAGCTTCTGTCGGCGTATTGTTCATGGTTGATCAATATTTGAGCAGTGCGATCACTCATCAGGCGGCGCGCAATGCGTTCATCCAGAAAGAAATCGTGCAGCTCGATGAGCGTATTAAAGAGATCAGCGATCTGCGAGCCCGCCGCAAGCAGTTGCTGGAACGGATGAAAATCATTCAGGACCTGCAAGGCAATCGCCCGATCATTGGCCGGGTGTTTGACCAGATGGCGCGTACCCTGCCGGATGGCGTGTATTTCTCGAACGTGAAGATGGTCGACAAACTGGTGAGCGTCACGGGCGCGGCAGAATCGAACAATCGCGTGTCGGACCTGATGCGTAATCTCGAGGCCTCCGACTGGTTTGAAGCGCCAAGTCTGACCGAGGTGAAGGCCACGACCGCTGGCGCGCTGGATCAGGCCAACGTGTTTCAGTTAACAGTGCGCCAGACACAGCCGGCCATTGATGGAGTCAAGCCATGAATCTTTCCGAGACGCTGGAAAGTCTGCGCCGGATTGACCTTGGCGATCTGGACGTCAACAACCTTGGTTCATGGCCCGCTGCGGTCAAGTTCGTGACCGGCATTCTGTTGATGGTGCTTGTACTGGCGTTGGGTTACTTCTTCTATATCCAGGATCTTGAGAGTCAGCTTGATGGCGCGCGCGCCAATGAAAGCACGCTCAAGGAGCAGTTCACCAACAAGGCGTTCCAGGCCGCAAACCTGCAGCCCTACAAGGTGCAGATGGCCGAGATGGAAAACACCTTCGGCGCACTCTTGCGGCAGTTGCCCAGCGATACCGAAGTACCTGGCTTGCTGGAAGACATCACGCGCACAGGGTTGGGCAGTGGGCTGGAGTTCGAAGAGATCAAGCTGTTGCCGGAAGCGGCTCAGCAGTTTTACATCGAGTTGCCGATACAGATCACCGTAGTGGGCGGGTATCACGACCTGGCCACCTTCGTCAGTGGTGTCGCCAGCCTGCCGCGGATCGTCACCCTGCATGATTTCGAGATCAAGCCTGTGGAAGCTTCAAATCCGTCCAGGCTGCGAATGAATATTCTTGCCAAGACCTATCGCTACAACGATGAAGGACTGAATAAATGAGGCTGGCGCGATTGTTGTGCGCCAGTGTGGCGTTGATCAGTCTGGCCGGTTGCAACGAGGATTCGTCGTTTGCCGACCTGACCAGTTTTATGGATGAGGCGCGTGCCCGACCAACGGGCACCATCGAGCCTCTGCCAAGGTTTCGTCCTTATGAGGCTTTCACGTATAACGCTGCGAATCTGCGCAGCCCGTTTCAGCCGCCGGTCAAGGTCGATCTGGTCAACCGTCTCAAAGGGTCAAGACTGGTGGCTCCGGATGAAACACGGCCAAGGCAGTTTCTGGAAGGGTTCAATATCGAGACGTTCGAGATGGTCGGCACCATGGGTAATGAAACCGGGACCTTTGCCTTGCTCAAGGGGGCGGGTGGCGTATACCGGGTGAAAGTCGGTGATTACCTGGGCCGCAATAACGGCCGGATTGTCTCGGTCGATGAATCTCGCGTTGATGTCGTAGAAATAGTTCCTGACGGAGAGGGGGCATGGCTGGAAAGGCCGCGCAGCATTTCCCTGAAAGAACGCTCATGAAACGAGCACAGCCAAGCATGCAAAGCACTCTCGGGTTCGCAGGACGGAAAATGATCATGACCAGGATTCTTTCGGCTATCGGTGTATCGCTATGGATTGCGATGATTTCGCCGATGCTCCAGGCCGCCACTCTCAAGACGCTGGATGTTGCGGCGCTGCCCGGTGACAGGATCGAGCTCAAGCTGACTTTTGATACGCCGGTCCCTGCCCCCAGAGGCTATACCACTGAACAGCCAGCGCGTATCGCACTCGATTTGCCCGGCGTGACCAGTCAGCTGGCGACCAAAAGTCGTGAGCTGGGCAGTGGCAATGCCCGCAGTGTGGTCGTGGTTCAGGCCAATGATCGCACGCGGGTCATTGTCAACATGACCACACTTGCGCCTTACAGCTCACGGGTTGATGGCAATAATCTGTTTATCGTGATCGGTCAGGGCGCTACGGCGGCGCAGGCATCGCAACCCAGTACTGCGCAGGGCGCGGCTCGTGTTGCCGTGCCACCTCCTGCTCCCGCAAGACCCAAAGCGTACGCGCCAACTGGCAAAGCGATCCGCAATGTCGATTTCCAGCGGGGCGAGTTGGGTGAAGGCAATGTGATCATTGATCTGACGGACTCCAGCGTTGCTCCTGATATTCAGGAGCAGGGCGGCAAGATCCGCGTCGACTTCGCCAAAACCCAACTGCCTGAAAAGCTGCGGGTACGACTGGACGTCAAGGACTTCGCGACGCCGGTGCAGTTCGTTAACGCCACTGCGACCGGCGACAAGGCAAGCATCACCATCGAGCCATCCGGGCCTTTCGATTACTCCGCCTATCAGACCGAAAGCAAGCTGACCATCAGCGTGCGTCCGTTGACCAACGAAGACCTGGACCGCCGCAATGCAGAGAAGCTGGTTTACACCGGTGAAAAACTGTCGCTCAACTTCCAGGACATCGATGTGCGCTCGGTGCTGCAATTGATCGCAGACTTCACCAGTCTCAACCTTGTCGCCAGTGACACGGTTCAGGGCGGCATTACCTTGCGCCTGCAGAACGTGCCGTGGGATCAGGCGCTGGATCTGGTGCTGAAAACCAAAGGTCTGGACAAACGCAAGATCGGCAACGTTTTGCTGGTCGCACCCGCCGACGAAATTGCGGCCCGCGAGCGTCAGGAGCTGGAGTCTCTCAAGCAGATTGCCGAGCTGGCACCGCTGCGTCGTGAACTGTTGCAGGTCAACTACGCCAAGGCTGCGGACATCGCCAAACTGTTCCAGTCAGTGACCAGCGCCGAGTCGAAAGTCGATGAGCGCGGCTCGATTACCGTGGATGACCGAACCAACAACATCATTGCCTACCAGACTCAGGACCGTCTGGACGAGCTGCGCCGCATCGTCTCCCAGCTGGATATTCCCGTGCGTCAGGTGATGATCGAGGCGCGAATCGTCGAGGCCAATGTCGGTTACGACAAGGCGCTCGGGGTCCGCTGGGCAGGCGACACCAACCGTAATAACAACCACAAATGGAGTGGTTATGGTCTGGACGACAATGGGGACGAAGCCGGTAACACGGGCGATGCGCTGACTTCCAATGTGCCATTCGTCGATCTGGGCGCAGCCAATGCAACCTCCGGCATTGGTATCGCTTTCATGACCAATAACGCTTTACTCGATCTCGAGCTCAGCGCAATGGAAAGAACCGGCAACGGTGAAATCGTCTCCCAGCCCAAGGTGGTCACTTCCGACAAGGAAACCGCGAAGATTCTGAAAGGCACCGAGATTCCTTATCAGGAATCCAGCTCCAGTGGTGCCACGACAGTGTCTTTCAAAGAGGCCTCGCTCTCACTGGAAGTGACGCCGCAGATCACGCCGGACAACCGCATCATCATGGAGGTCAAGGTCACCAAGGATGAGCCCGACTACCTGAACATGGTGCAAGGCGTTCCCCCTATTCGTAAAAACGAAGTCAACGCAAAGGTGCTGGTCGCCGATGGAGAAACCATCGTAATCGGTGGTGTGTTCTCGAATACGCAAACTAAAACTGTCGATAAGGTGCCATTTCTCGGCGATGTGCCGTATGTTGGCCGCCTTTTCCGGCGCGATGTGGTCTCGGAAGCAAAATCCGAGCTGCTGGTGTTCCTCACTCCGCGTATCATGAACAACCAGGCGATTGCTGTGAGTCGTTGATTCTGTGCGAAATTTAATACTTGTAGGGCCGATGGGGGCTGGTAAAAGCACCATCGGCCGTTTGCTGGCCAAAGAGCTGCGCCTGCCGTTCAAGGATTCCGACAAGGAAATTGAGCTGCGCACGGGTGCCAATATCCCGTGGATTTTCGATAAGGAAGGCGAACCCGGATTCCGTGACCGCGAGCAGGCGATGATTGCCGAGCTATGCAGTGTCGACGGGATCGTCCTCGCGACCGGCGGCGGTGCCGTCATGCGTAGCGAAAATCGCCAGGCCCTGCACCAGGGCGGGCGCGTGGTGTATCTGCATGCTTCGGTAGAGCAGCAAGTCGGGCGTACTGCCCGCGACCGTAACCGCCCGCTGTTGCGCACCGCTGATCCGGCAAAGGTTTTGAGCGATCTGCTCGAAATGCGTGACCCGCTTTATCGGGAGATCGCTGATCTGGTGGTTGAAACCGATGAGCGGCCGCCACGAATGGTGGTTCTTGATATTCTTGCGCGCCTGGCGGAGCTTCCTCCCCGTTAAAGCCTGGGCAGAAATGCGCTATCCTCTGCGACCAATAAAAAACAGGACGAGGCGTAGCCTTGAGCCACCTATTGCGTGAGTGCCAAAAGCACTCAGCGCGACGTATCCGGTAATCAACGTGGGGACACATGCAGACACTTAAGGTCGAGCTTGGCGAGCGCAGCTACCCGATTCATATCGGCGAAGGCTTGCTGGATCGTTTGGATTTACTCGCTCCGCATATCGTTGGGCGGCAAGTGGCGATTGTTTCCAATACCACCGTCGCGCCTCTTTACCTTGAGCGACTGACCCGCACCCTGGCCGGCTACAACGTCCTGCCTGTCATCCTTCCGGACGGCGAAGCTTTCAAGAACTGGGAAACCCTGCAAAGCATTTTCGATGGCCTGCTGGGTGCCCGTCATGATCGGCGTACCACGGTAATTGCCCTGGGTGGCGGCGTGATCGGCGACATGGCCGGTTTTGCAGCCGCTTGCTATCAACGCGGCGTGAACTTCATTCAGATCCCTACGACCCTTCTGTCTCAGGTTGACTCTTCGGTGGGCGGCAAGACCGGGATCAACCACCCGCTGGGCAAGAACATGGTCGGTGCGTTTTACCAGCCAAGCGTCGTGCTGATCGACACCGCCAGCCTCAATACGCTGCCGGAGCGCGAACTGTCGGCGGGCCTTGCCGAGGTCATCAAGTACGGTCTGATCAGCGATGAGCCGTTCCTGACCTGGCTTGAAGAAAACGTTGACCAGTTGCGTGGCCTGGATCAGGTCGCCTTGACGGTCGCCATCGAACGCTCCTGTGCCGCCAAGGCCTTGATCGTTGGCGCTGATGAGCGCGAAACCGGGGTGCGCGCTACGCTGAACCTGGGGCACACGTTCGGGCATGCCATCGAAACCCACATGGGGTACGGTGTCTGGCTGCATGGCGAGGCTGTCGGCGCAGGCACTGTCATGGCGCTGGAAATGTCTTCTCGTCTGGGCTGGATCAGCGAACAGGAGCGAGACCGCGGCATTCGCCTGCTTCAGCGCGCCGGTCTGCCGGTGGTGCCGCCGCAGGAAATGACCCCGGAGCATTTCCTTGAGCACATGGCTGTCGACAAAAAAGTCCTGGATGGTCGTCTGCGTCTGGTCCTGTTGCGCCGTATGGGCGAAGCCGTGATCACCGACGAATATCCAAAAGAAGTTTTACAGGCCACGCTGGCGGCGGATTACCGCGCCCTCGTGGATCAGCTCAGAGGTTAATGAAATTCCATGACGAGTAGCTTGCACGCCGACGAGGCCTTCCTCGGCCATTACCAGTTGAGTCATGACCCGTTCGCAGCGCGGGTACCTGGCTTCAAATTCTTCCCTGCCCAGCGCAAGCCGGTATTGGGACAATTGCATCATTTGGCCCGTTACAGCCAGCTATTGCTGGTCGTGACCGGCCCGGTGGGCAGCGGCAAGACCTTATTGCGCCAGGCATTGGTTGCCAGCACCAACAAGCAATCGGTCCAGAGCGTGGTGGTTTCAGCCCGGGGTGCTGCAGATGCTGCCGGTCTGCTGCGTCAGGTTGCTCAGGCGCTGAATGTCGCCCAGCCAGAGATGCGCGCCATCCTCGCGCAGGTCGTGCAATTGGCGCTGACCGGCCAGGAAGTCTATTTGTTGGTGGACGATGCCGAACAACTTGGCGAATCCGCACTCGAAGCACTGCTCGGTCTGGCCGATGGAAGTCCTGAAGGCCGTCCACATGTGTTTCTGTTCGGTGAAGCTTCACTGATCGATCGACTCGATCAGCTATGTGCCGAAGCGCAAACCGAGGGCGAGCGCTATCACGTCATCGAGCTGGCACCTTACACGGAAGATGAAACACGGGAATATCTGGAGCAACGACTGGAAGGTGCCGGGCAAGGCATCGAATTGTTCACGGCCGAGCAGATAACCGATATTCACGAGCATTCCGGTGGATGGCCTGGCGCTATCAATCAGGTTGCCCGGGACTCAATGATCGAGGCGATGATCGCCAGCCGTTCGGCGGTCAAACGCCCAAGTGTGGGATTCAAAATGCCGAAGAAATATGTAATGGCACTGGGTGCTGTGGTTGCAGTCGGAGTATTGGCAGCAGTGCTGATCCCGGGCCGTGGCGGCAATTCCGGTGCCCCAGCGACCCAGCCTGCCAACGCTCAGGCGCAATTGCCTCTGGGGCAGGGCACGCCAAGCGCCCAGCAGTCCAACAACGGTGGCCCGGCTATCGAGTTCGCGGGTAATTCGCAGCCCATGCCGTTGCCGCTGGTGGGTAACTCTCAGCCTGTCATGCGCGGCCCTCTGGCCGAGGCGGCGGGCGCGAGTGATGGCGACGATGATGGCGTTCCGGTAGGGTCTGTTGATCAGCCGCCTACCGTGACCACCACCGCGCCACCTGCTGGTGTGCCGGCCGGTGCAGCACCGTCGACACCTCGTTCGTCCATTGCGCCGCCAGCGGCCGCTACTGCTCCGAAGCCAGCTGCACCTGCTGCGACCGCTCCGAAGCCAGCAGCACCTGCTCAGGCTCCAACGCAGGTCGCAACGGCCAAGACTGCACCGGCCGCTGCCGGGAAATCTGCAGCTGGTAGCAGCTGGTATGGCAGTCAGGCGCCGGGTCGCTACGTGGTGCAGATCCTCGGCACCAGCTCCGAGAGCACTGCTCAGGCGTTCGTTGCCGAGCAAGGCGGCGAGTATCGTTATTTCAAGAAAACGCTTCAGGGCAAGCCGCTGTATGTGATCACTTACGGCAACTTCTCTGACCGCGCAGCTGCCCTTGCAGCTATCAAGGTATTGCCAGCGAAGGTTCAGGCTGGTAAACCTTGGCCTCGTACTGTCGCCAGTATCCAACAGGAACTCGGCGCAGCTCGCTGAAGTCGCAGCGGCCTTATCCGGGCCGCTCACCCAGCATCCCTGTTTTGATCCGCAAGCGTGCAGTCAGATTGGCCGCGCGCCTTGTGGTGTCTGCGTCCCGGACGCTTTTGGAAAACAGGGTGTTTTGGTCAGATCGCTAAAAAAGCTTTTGACTAGCACAGCATCCAGCTATAAACGTTCATAAATGCGACACGAATTTACGACTGTTCGTCGTTAAATTTGTGAGGCTTTGTGTCGCTGTGTACAATGACCTCCCTTTTGCTCCCGCTAAGCTGGCGTACGTTCAGCGCGAGAGGTAACTGGTTGAATTGAAAAGAAATTTGTCTCTTTTAGAGGCAGCCTGGTGAGAAAGTGTCTATGAAAGCAGGTCTGTACCATCCAGATGAATTCAAGGATAACTGTGGTTTCGGCCTGATTGCCCACATGCAGGGCGAACCCAGTCATCACCTGTTGCAGACGGCTATCCAAGCCCTGACCTGCATGACCCACCGTGGTGGGATCAACGCCGACGGCAAGACCGGTGACGGTTGCGGGCTGTTGATTCAAAAACCGGACGCGTTCCTGCGCGCCATTGCCAAAGAACACTTTGACAATGAGCTGCCGCGTCAATATGCCGTGGGCATGGTGTTCCTCAATCAGGACGACGCTAGAGCTGACGCCGCCCGCGAGAACATGAATCGCGAAATCCTTGCTGCTGGCCTGACCCTTGTTGGCTGGCGCCAGGTACCCATTGACACCAGCGTGCTGGGTCGTCTGGCGTTGGAGCGTCTGCCGAAAATCGAGCAAGTGTTCATCGGTGGTGAAGGCCTGAGCGATCAGGAATTCGCGATCAAGCTGTTCAGCGCACGTCGCCGTTCGTCGGTCGCCAACGCTGAAGACACCGATCACTACATCTGCAGCTTTTCTCACAAGACCATCATCTATAAAGGTCTGATGATGCCGCGCGATCTGACGGCATTTTTCCCGGACCTGAGCGACGAGCGCCTGCAAACCGCGATCTGCGTGTTCCACCAGCGCTTCTCGACCAACACCCTGCCGAAATGGCCGTTGGCACAGCCGTTCCGCTTCCTCGCCCACAACGGCGAGATCAACACCATTACCGGTAACCGCAACTGGGCGCAGGCCCGTCGCACCAAGTTCGCCAACGAACTGATTCCGGACCTGGACGAGCTGGGCCCGCTGGTCAACCGCGTGGGTTCCGACTCCTCGAGCATGGACAACATGCTGGAACTGATGGTCACCGGCGGCATCGACCTGTTCCGTGGCGTGCGCATGATCATTCCGCCTGCGTGGCAGAACGTTGAAACCATGGACCCCGATCTGCGGGCGTTCTATGAGTACAACTCCATGCACATGGAGCCGTGGGATGGTCCGGCTGGCGTGGTGATGACCGAAGGTCGCCACGCAGTGTGCCTGCTTGACCGTAACGGGCTGCGTCCGGCGCGCTGGGTCACCACCAAGAATGGCTACATCACCCTCGCGTCGGAAATCGGCGTGTGGGACTACAAGCCGGAAGACGTCATCGCCAAAGGCCGTGTCGGGCCGGGGCAGATCTTTGCCGTGGACACTGAAACCGGCCAGATCCTCGACACCGATGCCATCGACAACCGCTTGAAGTCGCGTCATCCGTACAAGCAATGGCTACGCAAGAACGCCCTGCGTATCCAGGCGACGATCGAAGACAACGACCATGGTTCGGCGTTCTACAACGCCGACCAGCTCAAGCAATACATGAAGATGTATCAGGTCACCTTCGAAGAGCGTGATCAGGTATTGCGTCCGCTCGGTGAGCAGGGCCAGGAAGCGGTCGGCTCCATGGGCGACGACACGCCGATGGCGATTCTGTCGCAGCGTGTGCGCTCGCCTTACGATTACTTCCGTCAGCAGTTCGCGCAGGTCACCAACCCGCCGATTGACCCGCTGCGTGAAGCCATCGTCATGTCGCTGGAAATCTGCCTCGGTGCCGAGCGCAACATTTTCCAGGAGTCGCCTGAGCATGCTTCCCGCGTGATCCTCAGCTCGCCGGTCATTTCCCCGGCCAAATGGCGCTCGCTGATGACTCTTGAGCGTCCGGGCTTTGAGCGGCAGATCATCGACCTGAACTACGACGAGAGCATCGGCCTTGAAGCGGCTGTGCGTAACATCGCTGATCAGGCTGAAGAAGCCGTGCGTGCCGGTCGTACCCAGATCGTGCTGACCGACCGTCATATTGCTCCTGGCAAATTGCCGGCTCACGCGTCTCTGGCTGTCGGTGCAGTGCACCACCGCCTGACCGAAAAAGGCCTGCGTTGCGACAGCAACATTTTGGTTGAAACCGCGACAGCTCGCGATCCGCACCACTTCGCGGTGTTGATCGGCTTTGGTGCTTCGGCTGTTTATCCGTTCCTGGCCTACGAAGTGCTGGGCGACCTGATCCGTACTGGTGAAGTCCTGGGCGACCTCTATGAGGTGTTCAAGAACTACCGTAAAGGCATCACTAAAGGTTTGCTCAAGATCCTGTCGAAGATGGGTATCTCTACCATCGCTTCGTACCGTGGTGCGCAGTTGTTCGAAGCCATCGGCCTGTCCGAAGCGGTCTGCGAACTGAGCTTCCGTGGCGTACCAAGCCGCATCAAGGGTGCCCGTTTCGTCGATATCGAAGCCGAGCAGAAGCTGCTCTCCAACGAAGCCTGGAGCCCACGCAAGCCGATCCAGCAAGGTGGCCTGCTCAAGTTCGTGTTCGGCGGCGAATACCACGCCTACAACCCGGACGTGGTCAGCATGCTGCAGGCCGCTGTACAGCAGGGCGACTACAGCAAGTTTAAGGAATACACCTCGCTGGTGGACAAGCGTCCGGTATCGATGATTCGCGACCTGTTCCAGGTCAAGACCCTCGACACTCCGATGTCCATCGACGAAGTCGAGCCGCTGGCGGAAATCCTCAAGCGCTTTGACTCCGCCGGGATCTCTCTGGGCGCACTGTCGCCGGAAGCTCACGAAGCGCTGGCCGAGGCCATGAACCGTCTGGGCGCACGCTCCAACTCCGGTGAGGGCGGCGAAGATCCTGCGCGCTACGGCACAATCCGCAGCTCGAAAATCAAACAGATCGCTACTGGCCGTTTCGGCGTAACCCCTGAGTACCTGGTCAACGCCGACGTGTTGCAGATCAAGGTTGCCCAAGGCGCCAAGCCGGGCGAGGGCGGGCAACTGCCGGGCGGTAAAGTGAACGGTCTGATCGCCAAACTGCGCTATGCAGTGCCGGGCGTGACCCTTATTTCGCCGCCGCCGCACCACGACATCTATTCCATCGAAGACTTGTCGCAGCTGATTTTCGACCTCAAACAGGTCAATCCGGCGGCGCTGGTTTCGGTGAAACTGGTTGCCGAGGCAGGCGTCGGTACGATTGCTGCCGGTGTGGCCAAGGCTTACGCCGACCTGATCACCATTTCCGGCTATGACGGCGGCACCGGTGCATCGCCGCTGTCGTCGATCAAATACGCAGGCGCTCCGTGGGAACTCGGCCTGGCCGAAACTCACCAGACCCTGCGCGGCAACGACCTGCGCGGCAAGGTTCGGGTACAGACCGACGGTGGTCTGAAAACCGGTCTGGACGTGATCAAGGCTGCAATTCTCGGTGCTGAAAGCTTCGGTTTCGGCACTGCGCCAATGATCGCGCTGGGCTGCAAATACCTGCGTATCTGCCACCTGAACAACTGCGCCACCGGCGTTGCCACTCAGAACGAGAAGCTGCGCAAAGACCACTACATCGGCACCGTCGACATGGTGATCAACTTCTTCACCTACGTGGCTGAAGAGACCCGTGAGTGGCTGGCCAAGCTGGGCGTCCGCTCGCTGGAAGAGCTGATCGGCCGTACCGACCTGCTTGACATCCTGCCGGGCGAAACCGCCAAGCAGCAGCATCTGGACCTGACGCCGCTGTTGGGTAGCGACCACATCTCGGCTGACAAGCCTCAGTTCAGCCTTGTGGATCGTAACCCGCCGTTCGACAAAGGTTTGCTGGCCGAGCGCATGGTTGAAATGGCCAAACCAGCCATCGAAAGCCTGAGCGGTGGCGAATATGAACTGGACATCTGCAACTGCGACCGTTCCATCGGCGCGCGGATTTCCGGCGAAATCGCCAAGCTGCACGGCAACCAGGGCATGAACAAGGCACCGATCACCTTCCGCTTCAAAGGGACGGCAGGTCAGAGCTTCGGTGTGTGGAACGCCGGCGGCCTGAACATGTACCTGGAAGGCGACGCCAACGACTATGTCGGTAAAGGCATGACTGCTGGCAAGCTGGTGATCGTTCCGCCAAAAGGCAGCCCGTTCAAGACCCAGGAAAGCGCCATCATCGGCAACACCTGTCTGTACGGCGCAACCGGCGGCAAGCTGTTCGCGGCCGGTACTGCAGGCGAGCGTTTCGCGGTGCGTAACTCCGGTGCTCACACAATCGTGGAAGGCACGGGCGATCACTGCTGCGAATACATGACCGGCGGCTTCGTCTGCGTACTGGGCAAGACCGGCTACAACTTCGGTTCAGGTATGACCGGTGGTTTCGCCTACGTGCTCGACCTGGACAACAGCTTCGTTGACCGGGTTAACCATGAGCTGGTTGAGATTCAACGCATCAGCGGCGAGTCGATGGAAGCTTATCGTAGCCATCTGGAGCGTGTACTGGCCGAGTATGTCGAGGAAACCGACAGCGAGTGGGGCCGTAACGTCTGGGAAAACCTGGACGATTACCTGCGCCGCTTCTGGATGGTCAAGCCGAAGGCTGCTTCGTTGAAGTCGTTGCTCTCCAGCACCCGCGCGAATCCGCAATAACTGCAGCCACAAGCGGCGAGCTTCAAGCCGCAAGTTAACAGCAGTGCGCGAGTTGCCTGCGAATATGATTCTGGCAGCTTCAGGTTTGTCGCCTGAAGCTGCCATGTAGAGGTTCAAGAGAATGGCCGAACGTCTAAGTAACGACTTCCAGTTCATCGATGTCGGGCGTAAAGATCCGAAGAAGAAGCTGCTGCGTCAGCGCAAGAAAGAGTTCGTGGAAATCTACGAACCTTTCAAACCCCAACAGTCTGCCGATCAGGCTCACCGTTGCCTGGGTTGCGGTAACCCGTACTGCGAATGGAAATGCCCGGTACACAACTTCATCCCCAACTGGCTCAAGCTGGTTGCCGAAGGCAACATCCTGGCCGCCGCCGAACTGTCGCACCAGACCAACACCCTGCCGGAAGTCTGCGGTCGCGTGTGCCCGCAGGATCGTCTGTGCGAAGGTGCCTGCACCCTGAACGACGGTTTTGGCGCTGTGACCATCGGCTCGGTCGAGAAGTACATCACTGATACCGCGTTCGCCATGGGCTGGCGTCCGGACATGTCCAAGGTTGTGCCGACAGGCAAGCGCGTAGCGATTGTTGGTGCAGGCCCTGCCGGCCTGGGCTGTGCCGACGTATTGGTACGCGGCGGCGTGACCCCGGTGGTGTTCGACAAGAACCCGGAAATCGGCGGCCTGCTGACCTTTGGCATCCCCGAGTTCAAACTGGAAAAAACCGTACTGAGCCATCGTCGCGAAGTCTTCACCGGCATGGGTATCGAGTTCCGTCTCAATACCGAAGTCGGCAAGGACGTGACCATGGAGCAGTTGCTCGAAGAATACGATGCCGTGTTCATGGGCATGGGCACCTACACCTATATGAAAGGTGGCTTCGCCGGTGAGGACTTGCCGGGTGTGCACGATGCGCTGGATTTCCTGATCGCCAACGTCAATCGCAATCTGGGCTTTGAAAAGTCGCCGGAAGATTTCGTCGACATGAAGGGCAAGAGGATTGTCGTCCTCGGCGGTGGTGACACGGCCATGGATTGCAACCGTACTTCGATCCGTCAGGGTGCCAAGTCGGTGACCTGCGCTTATCGTCGCGACGAAGAAAACATGCCGGGTTCGCGCAAGGAAGTGAAGAACGCCAAGGAAGAAGGCGTGAAATTCCTCTACAACCGTCAGCCGATCGCCATTGTTGGCGAAGACAAGGTTGAAGGTGTGAAGGTGGTCGAGACCCGTCTTGGCGAGCCTGATGCCCGTGGCCGTCGCAGCCCTGAGCCCATTCCCGGCTCGGAAGAGATCATCCCGGCTGATGCCGTGGTCATCGCGTTCGGCTTCCGCCCAAGCCCGGCACCGTGGTTTGAGCAGTTCACTATTCAGACCGACAGCCAGGGCCGCGTTATCGCCCCGGAACAGGCGCAATACAAGCACCAGACCAGCAACCCGAAAATCTTCGCCGGTGGCGATATGGTGCGCGGTTCTGATCTGGTGGTGACCGCAATCTTCGAAGGTCGTAATGCGGCCGAAGGGATTCTGGACTACCTGGGCGTTTGATGTAGCAGCGCGGCTCCCACGTAACCTGTGGGAGCCGAGCTTGCTCGCGATAAGGCTGGACGCCATCTACTCGATACTTGCGGTGCTTTCATCGCGAGCAAGCTCTACTCCCACAGGCTCGGTGACCGTCTGTAGGAGCTGCCGAAGGCTGCGATCGCGGTGTGTCAGGATAAACGCTTCGCAGCCTTCGGCAGCCCCTACAGAAAATGCATTTCAATCCAGCAGTTTGCATGTTGATTGATGAGCTTGCTCTTGCTCCCGCTTCAAACCCTGCAACAAATCGGCACCGCGCCCTCGGCCGAATTCACTCCCAACCAAACCCCTGCGCTAATACCCCCTCCAGCTTCATCCTCCTCCTTTATCCGATCCGCGCCATCAGATGCTGGCTCGCCGACTGCTTTGCTGTTTATTTCTCCGAGGTATTTCTGCTCTAAGGGCGGGCTAGGATCTGTGCCTGACTTAACGGGAACGCTTTCGTACAGATTCCCTTTTCATACATGCCGCTATAAGGAAATAGCCATGTTTCGAGATACAACCCTGCCTGCCTCTGCCGCGCTTTCAGGTTCCGAAGCGACGAGGATATTCAACCCAAGCATTAGCTCAATTCGTGAACACGTTGCACGCCAGCGTGCTGATCGAATGCTTGATCAGTTTGCCGAACAATTCACTGCAGATAATTACTTTCCCGAGGGTGGCGATGGTCTGCTGTTTTCCATTTTGACCTGGCTGCCTCAATGGCCTGTAAACATGGGCATCGTCGTTGTAGATAACAAAGGTGGTTCGCTGGGCTCCTACCTGAAAGGCAACGATTGGAGCGTGGTGGAGCAAACGATCACCTTCGTGCAGCGTGATGATGGTACTTACTCTGCACCGGGTAGCAGCCAGACCTACCTCACCGAGTCGTTGTTTTGGGTGATGTTCAGCCAACTCCCTGCAACAACCGAGATCGGTGACTGGGGTGAGGATAAGACGGTGCCGTGCCGGATCGTCAGGCTGCGGGCACAAGTTTCGGTGTGGGTGCGGTTGGAGCGTGGTTGGTTGTTCGACGCTTTGATGGCGGATGACCATGTATCAAAATCAATGTCAGCAACTTCCGAATCGAACCGTTACCTTCCATTCTCGACAGCTGCGCTGCAAGACGGCTCCCCGGTCTTACTATCCCTAAGTGAGCTAAACCCGCATCTGCCTGTTGATCGTCTGGATGATCTTTTGCGTACCCAGGCACTCACTGAACGCGAGGAGGCTGAGCTTGTAAATAACGGTGGGCTGCCTCAGCCCTTCTTCGTAGCGCTGCAAGATTCGCGAGCTGAATGGGCCCACGACCGAGCCATCGACGGGCTGCTCCATACTCGGGTTTTTGACGAGCAGACCGATGCTTTGGCCCGCACCTTGACCGAGCATTTGCTGAAAACCCGGCTGGGTCGCGATATGCGTATCACGACATACGACGAAGGTCACCCATCGGCCGAGCGAGACAGTCATCACCTCGCCCTGGTGAGTTTTGGCGAAGGGATTTATGGGCGCGGCGACGAGGACGGGGTGCGTTTCAGTCGTGCAGGGAATAACACCGACAGTTTCTACCTGGCCATCAGTTATCAACTGCAGGATTACGAACGCAATGTTCTGGGTTTAAAGTCCGAATACGATGTGACAGCTTTGCGAAGTGCCGTGGCCAAGCTCGCCATTGATGAAAACGGAGGCTGGTTCCCTTCAGAGGGATTGGAGCGGCCCGCGTGGTTCATTCAGGCTTCTACCGCCGATAAAGCTGCCTGGGAAGAGGCCGCCCATGGATACATTCAGGCGTTAGTCGAGTCGCAAGCCCCAGGTTTGCCTGATGTCCTGGCCTATGGCGATCCAGCGCAACTGCGCATGTATGCCCGTGCCGCTTTGCACGAGCGGTTAAAAATTGATCATGGGCTGGAGCTGGAGCCTGATGATGTAGTGATTGAAACCCTGATTCCCGAAGTGGCAGGCATCGTCATCGTCGATGAGCCGGTGACTACTGAACCGAAAGACCGGAAAGAACTGTGCAGCCTCACAGAGTTGAGCCTGAAGAATTTCGGATTTCTCGATGCTTTGTCGAGTGCAACTATTAGCGCCCGGAATCATCTGGAAGAACCTATCCCGGCTCTTTCGTTCGACTACCTGTACGACCTTGTTCGTGATCTGGATGTGGGCGAAAACTACGTAAAATTCCTGACCACACGCTTGTTGACGTCTGCGGAAGGGATATGGCGTAAAGAGCGCTATGTACAAGTCATGCAGGCGCAGATGCGCTTGAATGCCCTGGAAGCAAGTATGTCAGGGGAGTTTGCTGAAGATGAACTGTCAGCAGGCCGCAGTGATCGTGCTTACCAATGGGTTATGGCGCTACTTGATAGCCCGGTCGAGGGCGTTGATCGGGCGAAAGTAGAGGGGCATCAGATTACGGCTCAACGCATGAAGGTCAGCGGAGTGACGCTGGATGGGCTGTTGTTGATTGCTCCTGTTTCACGCGGGGCAGTGCCTTCAGTCGTTCTGTACATACCGCAGGCACCAGACGGGAGATGCTTTCGTTTGTTTGAAGACGGGCTGGAGCTGCGCAAGGAAATTTTTCGCAACACGGCTTTCCTGGAGTATTTGATAAGTCATGCGCCCTCGCCATGGCAGGCGCAAGTCAGGAAGTCGTTGACCGTAGATGCACGCAATTTCAAGCTGGATGCAGTGCCACTGCGCCGCAATTTCTACGAAGCTGCCTACGAGGCACGCGTCGCGCATGTCATCTCGTCAGTCAACGAGCAAACCAATACTACGTGGGAGAGGAATTGGCAGGACGCTTGGGACACCGCTATTTTTGTTGGCGATATCGCACTGATGTTTGCGCCTTTCTACATCGCTCTGCCCGTGACTGCGTTGCAGGTGGTTTATTCGATTATTCGAGGCGTGGTAAGCACCGTCAAAGCAGAGCGAGAGGCTGTTTTGTATTTTAACCAGGCTGCAATCTTGCTGATGGGTCTTTTCCTTGGTGCTGGAGGACGCTCGCCCAAGGCAGTGGGCTTCGGTGGTGCCTCTTTCAATCCCAAAGCCGCGCTAAAGAAAGCGCCAGACAGTCTGCAGATGAGGACCGACGGCGTCTTTAACGGCGTTTACGAAACCGGTCGTAGCGCAGGCCTCTCGCGTTTTTATGTGAAGGATGCCGGTAAAACCTACCCGGTTCGCTACGACCGTGATTATGCGACGTGGCGGTTGATTGATCCCCGCCGTCCGGATGCTTACTACCAAGCGCCGATCAGTTTCGAAGGCGGTGTCTGGACGCACGCAAAGGTCGGACTTTTGGGCGGCGGACGCAAGGCTGCAAAAGAGCCGACGCCAGGATCCTCTGTTGCGAGTGGAGCGCCTAAGCGCTACACCCTGGATGTAGCCGGATTCGAAAACTCCAAGCCTTTTAAAAAAGCGGATCCGCATATTCAGGACGCTTTGAGGCAATCGGTAGAAAAAGTCACCGAAAAATACATCGAGAGAGGCGGCGGCAAATTTCATGGTTACGAGGAGAAAGGAACGGGCAGGTATATTTCCACGTTTGATTTAACCGGAATACCGGGTGGCAAGGGTAGGGGGCCGTGGCGCTTGCAAGTGATCGAGCGCGTGGTACTCGATGAAAGCGGTCAGGTGGTCAAAGTCCCGGGGCAACCGGGGGTACTTGAATTCGATAAGCTCTTGCCTAGCCATTGATTGGTTGAATGTTCTAAGACTATCTGCTCAGGGCCGGGTTTAGCCGAGTTCAGGAGTGAAGTATCCCGGGCGAAGCCGGTTCCACGGCCGCGACAAATCGACCCGATAGATAAAAGGCACGGCTCTGGCCGTGCCTTTTGCGTCCACGTCTGAGAAAATGCCCGCACTTTTTTTGCGGATGCCGACATGACTGCCTTGAAGAACGACCGTTTCCTTCGCGCCCTGCTCAAGCAACCCGTGGACGTCACCCCCGTCTGGATGATGCGTCAGGCCGGTCGCTACCTGCCGGAATACCGCGCCAGCCGCGCCAAAGCCGGGGACTTCATGAGCCTGTGCATGAACCCGGAGTTCGCCTGTGAAGTCACCCTGCAGCCGCTGGAACGTTACCCGCTGGACGCCGCAATTCTGTTCTCCGACATCCTGACCATCCCCGATGCCATGGGGCTGGGCTTGTACTTTGAGACGGGCGAAGGTCCGCGCTTCAAGAAAACCGTTAACACAATGGCCGATATCGAAGCCTTGCCGATCCCTGATCCGCAGAAAGATCTCGGTTATGTGATGGATGCTGTAAGCACCATCCGCCGCGAACTGAACGGCCGTGTGCCGCTGATCGGTTTCTCCGGCAGCCCCTGGACCCTCGCGACCTACATGGTCGAAGGCGGTTCTTCGAAAGACCACCGCAAGTCCAAAGCCATGCTTTACGAAAACCCGCAAGCCATGCACCTACTGTTGGACAAGCTGGCTGACTCGGTTATCGGTTACCTCAACGGCCAGATTCTGGCAGGCGCACAAGCGGTACAGGTGTTTGATAGCTGGGGCGGTAGCCTTTCCGATGCTGCGTACCAGGAGTTCTCGCTGGCTTACATGCGCAAGATCGTTAACGGTCTGATTCGCGAGAATGACGGCCGCAAGGTTCCTGTCATTCTGTTCACCAAAGGCGGCGGTCTGTGGCTGGAAAGCATGGCTGAAACCGGCGCTGACGCACTGGGTCTGGACTGGACCACCAACATTGGCGACGCCCGTCGTCGCGTGGGTGACAAGGTCGCACTGCAAGGCAACATGGACCCCTCAGTGCTGTACGCCAGCCCACAAGCCATTCGCGCCGAAGTGGCACGTATCCTCGCCAGCTACGGCAGCGGCAACGGCCACGTCTTCAACCTGGGCCACGGCATCACCCCGGAAGTAGACCCTGCTCATGCGGGTGCTTTCATTGAAGCGGTGCATGAGTTGTCGGCGCAGTATCACGGTTGATGCAGGCTTCATAAAAAACGCCCGGTTAATCCCGGGCGTTTTTGTTTGCGATTGTTTTCAGCGACTGAGGCGTTGTTCGGCGTAACGGGCAATGATGTGGTCGAAAGCGTGTTGATCTGCAATGCCGGTTGATCTGATTACGGCAATCAGACGGTTTAGGTCGTCGTCACTGACGCTCAAAAGGAACTCATCATCGAACACTCCGCCGATTGCGTTCTGGCGTCGATTGTTGAGATAGGCAATATCTAACGCCAGCATCTCAATCATCTTTGCGGCAGGTAAGTCTTCGGCGTTTGTTGGCTGTATCTCACCTGTTAAGAGATATCGAAACCGCAGCTCACAATCCTCATCCATAGGGGAGATGTGCTGCACTTCATCAAACCAGTTGCCCTTGCTGTGCCCGCAGTGCAGCGGGTTACCAGGCAGGGTCTCGCGCAGACAGGAAGCGTGAAGATTTTGATAGTCCAGCGCCATAGTCTCAAATGCTTCCTGAGGCCTGAAGTGCTCGATATGACTGGTGGACGCCTCTATTTCTCTGCCGCAGTAACAGCAGAAGAAGCCTTGTTCGAGCAGCAACGCTTCACGTAACTCGCGTTTTTGCGGATTCTGCAGGGTTGGATAAGTTGGGCTCCAGTCGTCATTCGCCGTCGCTTTCCAATCTATAAATGATGCGGGTTCAGTTCCTTTGAGCACTCGCTTCATTTGCCGAGGATCTCCTTGCGCCTGATCAACGCTTCCGCGCCTGCAAACTCTGGAAGGTCCGGAGCATCATGTTTGAGCGCGGCGAGTAGCTCTTTTGCTTTGCCGAGGTCGTTATCTTCCAAGGCAGAAAATAGTTCAGAGAGGCGTTGCTCGATCTCGGGCTCGCGCTGAGCCACGTCCATGACTTCCTCAAGTACGCTGCTGGAATCCAGACCATACGTAACGCGCGGATGTGAGCTTTGACCATTGTTCAGGACGATGACTTCTTCGGGCTTCAGGCTGCCGATGATCTGCGGGGAATGGCTGGCTGCGATGAACTGGACTTTCGGAAAAGCCTGCTTTAGCGCGGGGACAATGTTTCGCTGCCAGGCCGGATGAAGGTGGATATCCAACTCATCGATGATGACTACGCCTGAGGTGTTTTGCAGGACATCCTTACCCATATGGGGGTTGAGGATGCACATGCGGCGGGCAATGTCGGCGATCAGTGCGACAAACCCGCGTTGACCATCGCTCAGTTCACTGAATGGGACGGTTCCGTTGTTATCAATGTCAACTAACAGGCTTTGAAGTCGCAGGTCATATCGAAGATTCTGGACGTGCTTGAGAGCGACACCAATGACGTTATTAACCCAAGCCAATTCGTCGTTTGGTTCTGGATGGGATAACCCCGCGTCCAGTACGTTTTGCATGCGTTCCAGCGTTTTCGCGATAAACCAGGTTTCAAAATCTTCGAGATTGATTACCGAGTCAAACCAGTTTGAGTAGCCGTCGAAACGTGAGACTTTTTTCTGGGCTGCAAACTCTGCAGTAATGCCAGCGTTGGCCCATCTTCTATCAGCGCGGTAAAAGGCCAGCACCGGCAGATCAAAACTCTCATTGGCGTCCCACTTTGTAAGCAGCTGTTCCACGTGTGATTGGAAGGAAGCGCTTACCGCGACTTTCCACTCCTCCGCCAAACTCATCATGTTCCACTCTGGAAGGCCAAATATATTGCCCTTCGCATGAATGCCTACAGGAAACTTTCGCTCAAACCGGATTCTCCCTTCGTATCGATCAATCACAAAGCGGACATCTTTGATCGGCAGTACTCTTTCAATGCGCTCCATTGCATTGCCAAAGGGCAAGAAGGCATCCGCTATTCCTTGCAACAACGAAGTCTTCCCACTCCCATTCACCCCCACCACCAGATTGAATCCCGGCTGAAAGTCAAAAGTCGCATCTTCGTAGCAACGAAAATTCTGAATGTGGAGGCGGTCCAGGCGCATGCCGGTTTCCTTTACCAAGTCTGGCTGATGTGCAGCAGTGTACCTTGGTCCGTGATTCCCGCCAGAACGACGTTGTGACTAAACCTGCGTTGTTACCACCAACGGCGGCAACTTCGCCAACTTCAGCGCAACCGCCAGTGCAATCAACAGCAGCACACCGATAAACAACCCGATGCCGTGCCACCCGCCGTAATGCCAGCACACTCCGCCCGCCGTTCCGGCCACGCTTGAACCCGCGTAGTAACTGAACAGATAAAGCGACGACGCCTGACCTTTGGCTTTGAGTGCCCTTCGGCCGATCCAGCTGCTGGCCACTGAATGCGCACCGAAGAAGCCGAAGGTGAACATCAGAACGCCAATGACAACCAGCGCCAGCGGCTCGAACATCGTCAGAGCCATGCCCGCCAGCATCAACACGATCACCGCCCATAGAACCTGGCGGCGGCCGAGTTTGTCAGCCAGGGAGCCGATCTTCGCCGAGCTGTAGATGCCCGACAGGTAAACCACCGAAAACAGTCCTACCACTGCCTGGCTCAGGTGATAGGGCTCGGCCAGCAAGCGATAACCGATGTAGTTGAAGAGCGTCACGAAGCTGCCCATCAACAGGAATGCTTCGAGGAACAGCAACGGCAGGCCGGCATCGCGAAACTGCATGACGAAGCCATCAATCAGGCTGCGCGGCTGCAGCGAGCGTGCGCGGAAGTTGCGCGACTCCGGGAGGATTTTCCAGAACACTGCCGCCGCTATCAGCGCCAGAACGCCCACCACCATCAATGCTATGTGCCAGCTGACGTAGTCGATCAATACGCCGGTGATCACTCGACCGCTCATGCCGCCAATTGCGTTGCCGCCGATGTACAACCCCATGGCCAGACCAATGTGGTTTGGGTGGATTTCTTCGCTGAGGTAAGTCATCGCCACCGCCGCCAGCCCGCTGAGGGACAGTCCCACGAACGCTCGGGTAATCAGCACGCCTTCCCAGCTCGGCATGAATGCACTGGCGAGGGTGAAGATCGCCGCGCAAAACAGCGCCAGCACCATCACCGGCTTGCGCCCAAGGCGGTCGGAAATGGGCCCGGTGATCAGCAATCCGATCGCCAGCATGCCGGTCGATACAGAAAGAATCAGGCTGCTCTGTGCCGCATTGATCGAGAACTCTCTGGAGAGCACCGGCATCATCGGCTGCACGCAGTACAACAGCGCAAACGTCGCGAAACCGCCCGCGAATAGCGCCAGCACCGTGCGCATGAACAACGGCGTGTCTTTCTCGATATAAACGTCGCCCAGGGGGATAGCCGCTTCAATCGTTGTCGACTGGTTTTGCGGAGCAGAAGGGCTGACGACAGTGTTCACGGTGGACCTCAAAGACGTCTGGCGGGCGATGAGAAAAAAGAATATAGCTCGCTAATCATTCTTTCCAATATATTGTTCGACCTGTTTGATAGGTAAAACGACTTAATGGAAGGGCCATGGAATTACGTCATCTGCGCTACTTCATAGCGGTCGCCGAAGAGCTGCACTTTGGTCGCGCGGCGCAGGTTCTGGGTATTTCCCAGCCTCCGCTAAGTCAGCAGATCCAGGCGCTGGAGCAGGAATTGGGCACGCGTCTGTTTGATCGCACCAATCGTCGCGTGGAGTTGAGTGAAGCGGGGCGGTTGTTTCTCGACGAGGCGCGGTTGGTGCTGGCGCAGGTCGACAAGGCTGCGGATGTCGCGCGTCGTGTGCGATTGGGCGAGCTGGGGGAGTTGAAGATCGGCTTCACCACTTCAGCGCCATTCACGTCGAGTATCCCTCAGGCGATCTTCGCGTTTCGGCAACGCTTTCCTGCTGTGCACCTGGCCTTGCAGGAAATGAACAGCATGGAAGTGGCCGCGCAACTGGAAGATGAGTCTATTCAGGTCGGCATCATGCGACCTCTGGCATTGCCGGAGTCACTGGTGGTGGTCGAACTGTTGCGTGAGCCGTTGGTGGCGATCATCAATGCCGGTCACCCATTGGCGCAGGGCAGCGAGCAGGGTTTGCACCTGTCGGAACTGGCAAACGAGCCGTTCGTGTTTTTCCCGCGCACCTATGGCAGCGGCTTGTACGCGCAAATGATGGATCTGGCCAGAGCGGCTGGCTTCACGCCGCTGATCACTCAGGAAGCGGGTGAAGTCATGACCATCATCGGTCTGGTCGCGGCCGGCCTTGGTGTGACGGTGCTGCCTGCCTCTTATCGGCGCATGCGTATCGACGGCGTGGTGTATCGAACCCTGCTCGATCCAGACGCCACCAGTGCGGTATGGCTGGTGCAGCGCAAGGATCAGCAATCACCCATGGCCAGGGCGTTTGTTGAGCTGGTGACGCGCCGCACGGAGGACAAATAGCCACCCATTGAGAGCTGGAGGGTCAAGTTCTGCTGGTCGGAGTCGAGACAGATTGAAGACCTTTCCGTTTTTGGTGATCTATGGCTCTCCGGCAGATACGTATTTCGACACGTGCATTTCTGAGTTTTGGTGTCATCAGTGTGTTGATGCTTGGCTTCGGCATCTTCTCCATGCACCAGATCACGCAGATGCGCGAGGCCGTTGTGCACACCGAACAGGTGTCGCACGCCGGGACCCGATGGCTGGGCAGTATTCGTGACAACTCGCTGGGCATTCGCGTGCTCACGTTCCGGCTGATGATCAACCGTGATCCCGCCGTTCTGGGGCCGTCCACCCAGCGTCTGGTGTTTCTGCGCGGCGAATTGAGCAAGGCGCTGGACGGATATACCCCGATCGTACCCGAAGTCGCTCGCACGTCCTTTTCGAAGATGCAAAGCGTCGTGGCCCAATATCAACAGGCGCTGGATAGCTATCAGAAGCTTTCCGAGCAGGGCGATATCCCGGGGATGACCGCGCTGCTCAACGGCACCATTCAGGATCTGTCCAACCAGACCGGTGATCTCTTCAACGAGCTGGTCAAGATCAACCTCGAACAAGGCAGCCTCTACACCCAGCAGGCCGAGCAACGCTATGACACCGCGATGCAGACCACCGTGGGGGTGCTGGTGCTGGTATTTGCGCTGACCGTGGGGCTGGCCTGGTTACTGACGCGCAGCATTGTGCAACCACTCAATGGCGCTATCGGGGCCGCCCGGCGTATTGCCCGTGGTGACCTGACCGGGACTATCGAGGTCGATGGCAAGGATGAGGCCGCCGATCTGCAAAAGTCTTTGGGTGACATGCAGCAAGCCTTGATGGATACCCTGCGTCTGATCGGTAACTCTTCCGACCAACTTGCTACTGCTGCCGAAGAAATGACCGCGATCACCACTCAGACTTCCGGTGATCTGCATAACCAGAACGACGAAATTCAACAGGCTGCTACGGCGGTTAACGAAATGACCGTGGCTGTTGAGGAGGTAGCCCGCAATGCTGTCTCCACGGCGGATGCTTCCAGTGCGTCGACGACGACCGCGCAGGTGGGTCGCCAACGCGTCGACGGGACTATTCAGGCCATCGAACGTATGGGGCAGCGTGTCGAGGATGCTTCCTCGCAGGTCCGTGAGCTGGCCGAGCACTCCCAAGACATCGGCAAAATTCTGGATGTGATTCGGGGTGTGGCCGAGCAGACCAATCTGCTGGCGCTTAACGCCGCAATCGAGGCTGCGCGTGCGGGAGAAGCCGGACGAGGTTTCGCCGTCGTTGCTGATGAAGTGCGTGCATTGGCGGGGCGTACTCAGACCTCGACTCAGGAAATCGAACAGATGGTCGCGGCGATTCGGGCCGGTACAGCGAAGGTCGTTGATACCATGCAGGCGACCAATGAGCAGGCGCTCACGACCCTGGACATGGCGAAAAACGCCGGTGGTGCGCTGGATGAGATTGCCCAGGCTATCTCGCTGATCCACGAAAGAAATCTGGTGATCGCCAGTGCTTCGGAGGAGCAGGCCCAAGTGGCGCGGGAAATCGACCGTAATCTGGTCAACATCCGCGACCTGTCGATCCAGACCTCGGAGGGCGCCGGGCAGATCGACTCGGCCAGCCAGTCCCTGTCGGGACTGTCCCACGATCTGAAAACCATGGTCGGGCGTTTTCAGTTGTAATCTGGTCGGGTACCGATCCCCGGTAGGAGCGAACTTGTTCGCGAATCAGTCACCGCGTAGTGACAGGTAGTCCGAGTCATCGTTCTTCGCGGGCAAGCCTCGCTCCCACAGGGCTTTCACCATCCTGTGGGACCGAATTCATTCGGGAAGGCGGTATTTCAGACGATACATTGGCTGCGAATGTACCGGCCCCTTCGCGAATGAATTCGCTCCTACCAATATCAGCAACGTGGGATCAGTCCACCTTGCTCAAATCACCCTTCAACGCAACGCCAGCAATGATTGCACCGGCGTGGCACTCATAGTTCACCGGGTCTTTGCGTTCGATGCTTTTGTAGTAGCTGGCGATGTTGGTGACCGCATTGGCGTTAGCGTTTTTGGCTGCGCTGTACATCTGCAGGATGGCCGATTGCAGAACCCATTCGCAGGCTTCGGTATCGGTCTTGTTGAAGGCGTTGGTTTTTTTGTTGGTCACGGCGCCCGGGCTGATCACGGTGACTTTACCTTTGGGCTGCACGCCCGCCAGGTAGAACTTTACGCTGCCGTCGATTTTACCTGCGGCGGTCATGTCATTGATGACCTTCTGAAACGGCAGGAACAGCGCCGTGTCGCGGGCCTGGCTGACAGCGGGCAGAACGGACAACGCGACGGCGGCTGCAGCGATCCAGGTTTTCATGCGCATAACGATCTCTCCTTGAGATTAAATAAAAGGGTCAGGACCAGCGGCGGAAAATCAACGACGTGTTGACCCCGCCAAAAGCGAAATTGTTGTTCATCACGTATTCGTGGCTCATCTGCCGAGGCTCACCGCGCAGGTAGTCCAGATCGCCGCACTGCGGATCGATCTCGTCCAGGTTCAGCGTATGGATGTAACGGTCGCGATTGAGCATCTCGATACAGAACCACGACTCCAGCGCACCGCACGCACCTAACGTATGGCCCAGAAAACTCTTCTGCGAACTGATCGGCATACGCGAACCAAACAGGCTGCTGGTGGCGAGGGTTTCGGCAATGTCACCTTGTTCCGTCGCCGTACCGTGGCCATTGACGTAGCCAATGGCTTCGGGCGGCAGGTTGGCGTCTTCCAGCGCCAGCTCCATGGCGCGGCGCATGGTGGCCTGCTCCGGGCGGGTGCTGTGCGCGCCATCGGCGTTGCTGCCAAAACCCACCAGTTCTGCGTGAATATGGGCGCCACGGGCCAGTGCGTGCTCCAGTTCTTCGAGCACCAACATGCCGCCGCCTTCACCGATCACCAGGCCATCGCGGCCGCTGTCGTACGGACGTGGGCTGGTGTGAGGCGCATCGTTCTTCAGGCTGGTGGCGTACAACGCGTCGAAGACCATGGCTTCAGTGGGGCAGAGTTCTTCAGCGCCACCGGCCAGCATCAACGGCAAGCGGCCGAACTTGATCGCCTCATAGGCATAGCCGATGCCCTGACTGCCGCTGGTACAGGCGCTGGACGTCGGAATCAGGCGGCCGGTCAGACCGAAGAAAATGCTGATATTGGCCGCCGTGGTGTGGGGCATCATTCGCACATAGGAATTGGCATTGAGCCCTATGGCCACTGAGTTGAGCAGCATGTTGCCGAAGGCTTTTACATCTTCGGTGCTGCCCGTGGATGAACCGCACGCGGTGCCCATGCGCCCGTCCCGGATGATCGGGTCGTTGAGCAGGCCCGCACCGATCAGGGCCTGTTCAGAGGCACCCACTGCAAAACGTGAGACACGGCCCATGCTGCGCAGTTGTTTGCGGGTCCAGTGCGACGGCACGGCGAAATCATCGATAGGGCCTGCCAGCCGGGTGTTCAACTCGGTGAAGCGATCCCATTCGTCCATGCGTCGAATGCCACTGCGGTTGGCGTTGAAGTTGGCTTCGATGCTCGCCCAGTCGCTGCCCAGTGAAGTAATCCCGGCCATGCCGGTCACGACGACGCGCTTCATCAGCACAGGCCTCCGTTAACGGCCAGTACCTGGCGAGTGATGTACGCCGCCTCGGCGGACATCAGGAAATTAACCGCGCCGGCGACTTCTTCAGGCGTGCCCATGCGCTGCGCGGGAATCATCTTCATCAGTTCATCCACAGGGACATTTTCGTCGAGCATGGCGGTATCGATCAGGCCGGGCGCGACGCAGTTGACGGTGATCTTGCGTTTGCCCAGCTCGATAGCCAGAGCCTTGGCAGCACCGATGATACCGGCCTTGGACGCGCTGTAATTGACCTGGCCGCGATTGCCGATCAGGCCCGAGACCGAGGTGATGCACACGATGCGACCGGCGGCCCGGCGACGGATCATCGGCATCATCACCGGGTGCAACACGTTGTAGAAGCCATCCAGATTGGTTCTGAGCACCACGTCCCAATCGTCATCGCTGAGCGCCGGGAAGGCGCCGTCGCGAGTGAGCCCGGCGTTGAGCACTACGCCGTAATAGGCACCATGGGTTTCTACATCGGCTTCAAGAATGGCTTTGCAGGTTTCCCGGTCCGCCACGTCGAATTGCAGAATCCGCGCCTGACGGCCCAGGGCGACGATTTCGGCCTGGACGGCTTCGGCTTCCGTGCGTCCACTGCGGCAATGCAGGATCAGGTCGAAACCTGCCTGCGCGAGACGTAGCGCAATCGCGCGGCCAATGCCACGGCTGGAGCCGGTGACCAGTATCGAGTCAGTCATGTGCGGGCTCCTTCGTTCATGTATTGGTCGGGGTTGGGTGGGCAGTACACGCTAAGGCGGGCAAACGCTTCAATAGCCGGGCCGGTCAGGCGACATTCGAACACACCCATGCCGTTATCGTCCTGCAACGTACGCAGCGCGTGGATGTGCAGCTCGCTGCCTGCGGGAAATTGCTCCACGTTGCATTCGAACTTGCGGCTGCCCAGCAGGAAGCCCAGCGCCACGGGCTTGCCCTGAGTGCGCGCCTGGCAACCGGCATAGGCCGCGACACTCTGGGCCATCAGCTCGATACCCACCCAGGCGGGCATGTTGCCGTTGGTGTCATTGAGCAGTCCGTTCGGAGTGACGGTCAGGCGAGTGTGAATCTGTTCTTCGTCGAACGACAGCACCTCATCGATGAGGATCATGTCGCCGGCATGCGGCAGCAGTTCGGCGAGCGGCCAGGCAATCATTGGGCGTCTCCGATAATCAGGCTGATGTTGTTGCCACCGAAGGCAAACGAGTTGCTCATCATGTAGCGCTTGGGCGTCTGTGCCAGACGAGTCTGGGCGTCAGTCCATTGCAGGGGCGGCAGCTGTGGATCGGCTTCGCCGTCCCAGGCGTGGGGTGGAAGCGCGTGGTCGGTATTTTCCGGTGCCAGGCTCAACCAGCAGAAAGCCGCCTCCAGCGCACCTGCCGCGCCCAGTGTGTGACCGGTCATGGGCTTGGTCGAAGAGCACGGCACTCCATCAGGGAAAACAGCCTTCACTGCCAGGCTTTCCATGGCGTCATTGAGTGGAGTCGCCGTGCCGTGCAGGTTCAGATAACCGATCTGCGCGGCTGCAAGCCCGGCATTGTCCAGCGCTTGCTGCATGGCTTCGCGTGCACCGCAGCCACTCGGTTCCGGTGCAGAAATATGGTGCGCGTCGCACGTTGCGCCCGCACCCAGCAACGCAATCGAATGCTCGCCGCTGGCTTCACGTGTCATCAGAAACAGCACGGCAGCCTCGCCGATATTGATCCCGTTACGGTTGCGCGAAAACGGGTTACAGAGCTGCTGTGACACCGCTTCCAGCGCAGAAAAACCGTTCAGGGTGAGTTTGCACAGTGTGTCGACACCGCCGCACAACACCGCATCGCACAGGCCCATGTCCAGGGCACGTCGGGCGCTGAGCAGGGCGCGGGCGCTGGAGGTGCAGGCAGTGGAGATCACGTAGGACGGGCCGCTCAGTTGCAGCCACTCCGAAATGAAGTTGGCTGCCGCGCCCAGCTCTTGCTGCTGGTAGTGATAGTCCGCCGGGAATTGCTGGCTGCTCAACCATTCGCCAATGCCACGCCCGGCCTCGTCTATACCGGACGTGCTGGTTCCCAGGATCACCCCGATACGATGGGTGCCGTAACGCGTTATAGCCTCACGGATGTCCGGCTCGATCTGCAGCGCAGCCGCCAGCAGCAACCGATTGTTGCGGCTGTTGTGAGAAGCCAGGGATTGGGGGATTGGCGGCAACGCTGTTTTCACGGCACCCACCGGCAAGATGCGCTCAGGCACCCAGCCGCCTTCATCGACCATGCCGGACGTATCAGCAGCGAACAACCGCCGCGCGACTTCTTCGCGGCCACTGCCCAGAGAGCAGATCAAGCCCAATGCGTTCAGGTAAGCGCTCACTTCAGGGCCTCACTGTTCAGCGGGCTGATAGCGTAGTTGATTCTGCCGTCCTTGCCCGTCAGGACGACCAGCCTGAAGGTGTCGGCGCTGCTGTATTCCACGCCCCATCGTTCATCAAGTATGCGTTGTGTGCCCCGGCGCTGTGCAGTCGGATAATTGCGCCTCAACTGGTTGTCCGGGGTGAGCGAGAACAGCAGGGCAGCGAACAACTCCCGGGCTTCAGCATTGGGCGGCAACAAACCGTCGGCTTGCCACTGGCCGTTGATCAATTGCTGACGTGCCAGTGGAATACCCAGTGGGTCCATCAGTGACCAGCGCAACCCGCTGGCTTCCTGCTGAATCACCAGCAGCCAGTCCTGGCGCTGATCAGCCTGCTGGCGTTGGATATGCAATTGCATCGGCAACTGTAGCTCGGGAACCGAAACAGGCAGCGGGGCTTTACTGGCACACGCCGCCAGCAGCAGGACGCAGGCGATCAGCAATGCGCGAATCATGTTCGTTCACCCTCGAAAGGCTTGCGCGCAACCACGTTGACCAGGGTTTCTTCGCGTTGGCCAAAAAGCGCGGGCTTGCGCAGTTTCAGACGTTCCAGCAAACCGAAATCACTGGAGCGGCTCCACCAAAGATACGGGTAAGACACGTTCTGTGCACCAAACTGAAAGCCCTGATCGCGGAGCATTTGCAGATATTGTTCAGCGCTCTTTTGTACATGCATCGGGTGACGGAACAGCCAACGGATCACCCAGGTGTCGATATAGGCTTCGGTGGATTCAGCGAACAACAGATAGCCGCCGGGTTTGAGCACTCGATAGAACTCGGCGAGGGCCTGTTCCTGTTCGACCAGATGATGGAACGTCTGGTGGCAGAACACGATGTCTACGCTGGCGTCGGCCAGTTTCAATGCGGCGCAGTCGCTGCCGATCAGCTCGACGTCGATGCCTTGAACCCGGGCTTCAGTGCGGCTCATGGTCAGGCTTTCCGGGTCAGCGTCCACACCCAGCAGGCGTGATGGCGCAAACACTTCGCACAACCGCTTGAATGACTTGCCCTGACCACAACCCGCATCGAGCAGCACCGGCTGGCTCGGCGGCTCGCCGTCAAACAGGCTGCGCAGATCGTTGATTGCCACTCGCAGCACGCGGTGTTGCCACGTGTGGCTGCGCAGGAACCACAAGCCGAAACGGGTTTCTTCGACGTATTTGTCGCTCAGGAAAGGCCCGCTCATTGTGCTGGACTCGCGCAGATTTCAGACAACATGCGCAGGCGGCGCTTGGGTTCAGCAACAAACGGGTTGCGCTGATCCCAGGCGTATCCAGCCAGAATTGCGCTGATCATGCGGCGGATATCACGCGTGCTTTCCGGGTAGAAAATCACGTCCTGGAAAGTGCCTTCGTACCAGCCTTCGACGTAGGCGCGGAAGGTGTCCACGCCTCGTTTGAGCGGTATCGCGAACTCGGTCTGCCAATCGACCGCCTCACCTTGCAACTGGCGATGCAGAACGCCTGCCGCCATGCTCGCCGAACGCATGGCGATGGTCACGCCGGAGGAGAACACCGGGTCGAGGAATTCAGCCGCATTGCCCAGTAGCGCAAAGCCCGGACCGTGCAGGGTTTTGACGTTGGCCGAGTAACCACCGATGGTGCGCGCTGGTGTGTCCCATACTGCGTTCTTGAGCAGTTCCTTGAGGTGCGGCGTTTCGCCAACGAACTCGCGGAGGCAGGCATCAAGGTCTTCGGGTTTGTCCTTGAAACGTTCGGACGCAGCGACGACACCCATGGAGCAGCGGCCGTTACTGAACGGGATCGACCAGAACCACACGTCGCGCATTTCAGGATGAATGCTGACGAGGATTTTCTCGCGGTCAAAGGATGCCGGAAAATGGTCTTCCACATGGGTGAACACAGCCTGACGTACCGGGAAGTTCGACGGCGCTTCCAGATCCAGCAAACGCGGTAATACGCGACCATAACCGCTGGCGTCGAGCACGAACTGCGCCTGCACCTGATACTCGCTGCCGTCTTCGCGACGCACGTCCAGGACTGGCTGCGGGCTGGTGAAATCGCCCGCAATGATCTCTTGCTGGTAGCGGATTTCCACGCCTTGTAATTCAGCCTGATCGGCCAGCAGTTTGTCGAACGCCCCGCGCTGTACCTGGAAAGTCGATGGCTGGCCTTCGCTGAAGGTATCGCCGAAATCGAATGCGCTGTACTGATCGCGCCACGCAAACGCAGCGCCATTTTTCTTCTGGAAACCTGCGGCCTGTACGGCGTCGAGCATCCCGGCTTCTTCGACGAAGTCCAGGCAGTGCGACAGCAGGCTTTCACCGATGGAGAAGCGCGGGAACTGCTGGCGCTCAATGATCAGCACATCGTGCCCGTTGCGTTTGAGCAAGGCTGCGGCGATTGCACCGGCAGGACCTGCACCAATCACCACGACTGTCCGGCTTTCCCTATCAGTTACTGGCATACGACTTCCTTACTGGATCGACAGCGTTTACGGGTGGCTGCACCGGTGCGCGGCCCATGCCCAGCAAGGCTGGCATAAGGGTCGCGAGCAGGCTCATCAACATCAGCGCGAAGTACAGCGCCGGGTTGATCAGGTGTTGTTGCAGCAGCATATTGAGAAAGACGATTTCGCTAAGGCCGCGAATATTCAGCAGCACGCTTTCACGCCAGCGGCTGGCACCGGCGAAGGAGGGCGTCGCCCAACTGAGGCCAAGCCAGTTGCCGAGCATTTTGCTGGCAATCGGCAGCAGAATCAGTGCTCCAAGCTGCACCCAACCGAGGTTGCCCATGGCGGTGTGAACGTTGATCTGCACGATGCCAAAGGTCAGGATCAGCGGGATCGCCAGCCAGGTTTGCAGGTGCATGAACCATTCGCGTCTGATCGGCAGTACCCACGGCTGTTTGATTCGTGCCATGCACAGCAGGTAACCGATGCCGAAAATCAGCGCATTGAGTCTGTAGTGCTCGGCCACCATCAGCAGGGCGAAGAACGTGACGCTGTAGACCAGTGGTTGGCGCAGTTGCAGGGCCCGCAGCAGCAAAGGCACGCAGGCACCGAGCAGCGGCAGCAACAGACTGTTGATGTTCAGGCTGCCTTGGGCAATGCCGAACAGGCTCCAGCACATCAGGTCGATGAGAATTGCGGTCTGCACCAGACGCCGGGTCGCTTCAGGCGGATAGTCGATATGGCGCAGATACAGATAGAGCACAGGGATCGCGGTAATCGCAAACACCAGACCCAGCGCCAGAGAGCTGATCCACGGTTGCGCGGGCAAAAACCAGATGGCGCAGCCCAGCCCTGCGAGGAATGGCACCGCGAAACTTGGCAGCGCAACTTTCAGGCTTTGGCGATCCATCTTCACGTCGATGACGTCGCTAAGAATATGCCCCAGAACGATGGCGAAACTCAGGCCGTACAGCGTCTTCAACCAGACGGGCGCTACCAGTTGCGCACCGCTTAACTGCCAGCCCGGTTCAATCCAGAACAGCATGATCAGTGGCAGAGCAAAGGTGGCCAGCAGCAACTGACTGACGATGGGAATCAAGCCGAAATAGCGTCCAAGACGCGTTGCACCAGCAAACATCAGCAGGGCCATCAGCCAGAACAGCGCAATCATCATCGATGAGCCTCGCTTTCAGCTGTTGGCTTGGCGCGTCGACTGGCAGCCCACGGCGCCAGCATGAAGCTGAACGCCAGCCCGAGGCTCACCGAAAGGCCAAAATTGCTGATGGCGGGCGTGCTAGAAACCGCCAGCAAACCGAACGACAACCATGTGGTGACGGCGGCCAGCAAGGTACCCAGCAAACTCACGGCGGCACCGCCAATCTGTTCACGCATCAGGATCGCGTAATCAACGCTGATTGCGGTGACCAGCAGCAAGCCAAACAGGCTGAACAGAGTCAGCGGCTGACCGAGCCAGCCCAGGCTTGCCAGGCTGCACAACGCCGCGAGCAAAGGCAGGGCCACGATGCGCAGCGCGCCGCCAAACCCGAACGGAGCAATCAGCAGCAATACGATCAGCACGCAGGACGCCAGTTTCAATTCAGCGGCGCTGATCTGGGTGGCGGCAAAAACAGTATTGAGTTGCCCCAGACGATCCACCAACCGCACGCCCGGCAAGTCCTGAGCCTGCAAACGCAGCAGGGCAGCGTTGTTCAACCCCTGAAGGCTGACCATTCCAGCGACGCCGTTTTTGCTGGCGCCCAGCCACAGCACCCGCCAGGGTTCGCCGAGCGGTCCGGCCAGCGCCGCGTCGATATTAGTGATCGGTGACGCTTGCAGCTGAGTCAGTTCAGCTTGCAGGGCGCTGGCCGGAACACCGAGATCAATCAGTGTTTGCCAATGCTCTGGCAACGAACTGAGGGCTTTGCGCACGGCGTCCTGTTCGGTGGGGGACGCGACCAGCTGATTCAACGCCAGATAGCCACTCAACTCGTCCAGATTCACCAGCTGATCGAGACGTTGGGTCAGTGCCGTCTGGCGCTCCAGCAATTCCTGCTGGTCTTTGCCTTCCACCAGAAAAAACTGGCTGGTGGGCTGGTAACCGGTGATTTTGGCAATCGCCTTGGCTTCTTCGGTCAGTTGCGGTGGTGCTGAGATCCATTGGCGGATGTCATTTTTGGTGGTCAGTTGCCAAAGCCCGGCAGCGCAGAACAACATCAAAAGTGCCAGCAGGATCGGCGTGCCGACCCGGCTCAGCAACGCTTCGCGCCAGCCGAGCAAACGTTCGGCCAGACGCAGCGGCCATTGAGCCGGTTTCAGCTCGGTGTTGTTGAGCAAGGCGGGCAACAGGCAAACGGCAGTCAGATAGGCGCCGATCAGGCCTGCCGCAGAGAACACCGCGATTTGCGTCAGCGCCGGGAAGGGTGTCCAGGCCAGGGCCAGATAACCGATGCAACTGGTTGCGAGGCTGAGGCTCAGGCCGGGCAGCGTCAGACGCAAGGCGGGCCAACTGCGCCAGGGTTTCAGGCTCCAGCTTTTGGACAGGTAATGCAGTGGGTAATCCACCGCCACGCCGATCAGGCTCGAACCCAGTACCAGGGTCATCACGTGCATATGGCCGAAGAACGCGACGCAGGCGACAGCGCCAAACAGCATGCCCACCAGCACCGGCACGAACGCCAGCAACACGCGCCAGCGGCGGAAAGCCAACAGCAGCAAGAGCAGAATGCCCGCTGTTGCACCGCCGCCTACCCAGGTGATTTCCCGGCTGGCCTGACGTTGGCCGTCGGCGGCATACAGCAGGCCACTGGCTGCCAGTAACTGTCCGTTATCCTGCGCGGCCTTTTGGCGGGATGCGCTGAGCAAGTCGGCGACGCGCAGCGGTAGATGCATGTCGAACGCATTGCCGTTTGTGCGGGCTCGCAGCAGTACCCAGCTTTTGCCGTCAGCATCGGCCACCAACGCACCGCTGCCGATATCCGGTTGCACCGAGCCGTGCTGCGGCATGCCGTTCTGGATACGCCCGGTCAGGCCCAGCCAGTCATCCTGGCTCGGCACCAGACTGAAACCGCTGAACGGGTCAAACAGGCTTTGCACGCGTTGTTGAATAAAGGCCTGCGGGTTGTCGATCAACTGCGTCCGGTCTGCCTTTGGCAGCATCGCCAGTCGACCTTGCAGTAACTGGGTGCGCAGCGCAGGCAGATCGGCCTGGAGGCTCCATTGGACCTTGTCGAACAAACCGCTGGCTTGCCACTGCTCGCCCAATTGCTTTGCCAGCGCGATGGCTTGCTGACGATCCGTGTGACCGACCAGCACCAGCATTTCGCGGTTCAGCGGTTCTTGCATACGCTGTTCAGCGCGCAATTCCAGAGGATCAGGGCTACTGCCGGGGACCAGTTCCATCAGGTTGGCTGACAGTGGCGCACCATCGCGCCATTGCCAGCCAGCGAGGGCCAGCACCGCCAACAGGATGATCAGGAACAGGCGCGGCAACAGACGTTCAATTCGCAAAATCAGCACGCTCCGCATCGCTCAAGGCAGGCACACTCTGGCTATCGACCATCTTCAGCAACGTACTGTCACCCTGGGTTTCCAGCAGCTCGATGCGCTGTACCAGTTCGCCGCCGTCGATATTGATCTGCTTGAACACCTGTTGCAGCAACATCGAACGCGGGGTCAGCGTCAACTGCCAGGCTTTGGCATCGCCTTTGAGCTGCAATTCGAAGTCGCGCTGCAGGCCGCTACTGTCACCTTGCAGCACGGCCAGGAACAGGCGGTTCTGTTCAGCTCCGGCGCTCTTGTTCGGCAGTAATTGCCAGCCGTTGGCCGCGTCACGGCGGGCAATGCCGGCCGGGCTGATGCGGTAGTCCTGTTTGAGCGGCGTGTTCAACAGCCACAACAGGCCGAATTCTTTCGCCAATACAAAGCGGCCTTTACTGACCAGCGGTGTTGGCAAGGCACGCAGGTGTTTTTCCTGAATGAAATTGCCACGTACCACGACCGGTTTTGCCAGTTGATCGCTGAGCTGTTGCAGGTCGAAGGCCTGGGCCAATGGCGACAGGCAGAGCAGGGCCATGAGGCATACCACACGACCTATGGTTGAAATGAGGTTCATGTGGGAGCGGTGCTTGCCCGCGATAAGGGAACCGCAGATAGCAGGTCTACCGCGTCCAGCCTTATCGCGGGCAAGCACCGCTCCCACAGGGTTGAGACCTGCTTCGATACAGAGATTCATGGCAACACCCTCTCAACCGCATCAGTGAAGGCTTTCGGCGAAGCCAGTTGCATTTCCCGGGTTTCGATGTGCACCGCGACTTGAATCGAGCTGGCGCGGGTCATGCGTTCGCCGGTTTCCGCGTCGGTAATCAGGTAGTTGATCTTCAAGCGATTCTCCCACTCCACAAGACTGGCGCGCACGATCAGCCGTTGGCCGAACACCGCGCCGCGCACGTAGCGCAACTGGATGTCGATCACCGGCCAACCGTATCCGGATTCGAGCATGTGCGTGTAGTTGTGACCGATGTGGTCCAGCAACGCGCAGCGAGCGACTTCCAGGTACTTGATGTAATGCCCGTGCCAGACGACGTTCATCGAGTCGACGTCGAAAAAGGGCACCAGGACTTCGGTGTCGACATCAATGACGCCTTTACTGCGCATGCAACCTCCAATGGCGATCAGCGATACGTTGCAGGCACAGGCGCAGTTCGCCCTCCAGCGCACGGTCTTCGATCACGGGCGGGAAATCAACGGCCAGTTGCTCGTGCATGGCGGCCAGCGCGGGCGGCAGTGGACGCGCATCGGCGGCTTTGCTGCGCAGCCAGACCCCCTGGTTTGCGGCGATCAGCGTGGCAGCTGCCACTTGCTCCGTCAGTTCCAAAACCCGAATGGCGTCCCGGGCAGCGATGGTGCCCATGCTGACCTTGTCCTGGTTGTGGCATTCGGTCGAGCGCGAGAACACGCTGGCGGGCATGGTGTTTTTCAATGCTTCGGCAGTCCAGGCGCTGGTGCCGATCTGCACGGCCTTGAAGCCATGGTTGATCATTGCGCGATCCGCTGGCGCGCCCGACAGATTGCTCGGTAAGCCGTGGTTGTAGCGCTCATCCACCAATAGCGCGAGCTGGCGATCCAGCAGGTCGGCGACGTTGGCGACGAGGTTCTTCAGGCTGTCCATGGCGAAGGCGATATGGCCGCCGTAGAAGTGCCCACCGTGCAGCACGCGTTCGGCTTCGGCGTCGATGATCGGGTTGTCGTTGGCGCTGTTCAGTTCGATTTCGATGAACGAACGCAGCCAGTTCAGGCTGTCAGCCAGCACGCCCAGCACATGGGGCGCGCAACGCAGCGAGTAGCGATCCTGCAAACGATGCAATGGCGCGGTCGGTGCATCGATGGCCAGATCCTTGCGCAGCCAGGCCGCGACTTGCATCTGGCCCGGATGAGGCTTGGCCGCAAACAGACGCTCGTCGAAATGCTCCGGGTTGCCTTGCAAAGCGACCACGTTCATCGCGGTGATGCGCGTTGCCAGTTGCAGCAGGTAATCGGCACGGGCGAAGGCCAGGCACGCGAGGCCGGTCATCACCGCCGTGCCGTTCATCAAGGCCAGGGCCTCTTTGGGGCGCAGCACCAGCGGTTCCCAGCCCAGCTCGCGATGCACATCGCTGGACTGACGGCGTTCGCCGCGGAACATCACTTCACGTTCGCCGGACAAGGTCGCTGCCACATAAGACAGCGGCGTCAGATCACCGCTGGCGCCCACTGAACCTTCTTCCGGAATCAGCGGCAGGACATCCTGCTCAAGAAACGCTTGCAGTCGCTCCAGCAGCTCAACGCGGACACCGGAGACCCCGTGGCACAGCGACTGCAAACGCGCAGCCAGTACCGCGCGAGTGGCTTGGGCATCGAGCAGTTTGCCCAGCCCACAACCGTGGAAGGTGTACAGATGACGCGGCAAGGCTTCCACATGTTGCAGCGGCACCGCCACCACGCAGGAATCGCCGTAGCCGGTGGTCACGCCGTAAATCACGCCTTCCTTGTCCAGCAACGAATCAAGAAACTGCGCGCCTTTGGCGATGCGCTGACGGTAGGCGCTGTCGCCTTGCAGAGCGGTCGGCACCTGGCGATTGGCCAACGCCAGCACATCTTCGATCTGCAACGCACGCTCGCCAAAGGTGACCAGCTCAGGAACTTGATTCGTCATCGGACTTCCAGAAAGGATAGAAATTGAACCACTGCTGCGGGGCTTGCAGGCAGTAGTGGCCGAGTCGGTCGGCATAGCGCTGGGCGTGATCGGCTATCACTTGTTGCCGGTCGCTGCGTCGCCATTCGATGGCGTCGGCAAATGGCTCGAGCGTCACTTGATAACCGCTGGGGCGCTTGAGGCAGAAAATCAGATTGATCGGGCATTTCAACAAACCGGCCAGCAGCCACGGGCCCTGTGGGAACGCGGCTTTTGCACCGAGGAAATTGACCCGCGCGTTACGCCCGCCATGCAACGCCACGCGGTCACCGGCGATGGCCAGCCATTCACCGTCGTCCAGGCGCTGGCTCAGTTGGAGCATGACGGACGGGTCCAGCTCACTGACCTGAATCAGGCGCAAGTTAGTCGCGCCTGCTTCACCCAGCAGCCGGTTGAAACGCTCGGCGTGCTTGGTGTGGACCAGCACGTTCATGGTGACTTTTTCGCCCAGCTCAGCCAGCGCCCGGCAGACTTCGAGATTGCCCAGATGCGCACCCACCAGCATCTGGCCGCGATCGCCACGCAACTGAGTGCGCAGCAGCGCAGGGTCAACGATTTCGATTTGCTCAAGACGCAGCTTGCCGTTCCAGACGTCGAGTTTATCCAGCAGCGAATCAGCAAAGGCCATGAACTGGCCGAACACCCGTTTGTGAGTGGGCATCAGCTCTGGTCTGGCACTCCATTCGGACAGGCGTCGTTGATATTCCCAGGCACTCTTGCGCGCCTGGCGGCCGAACAGAAAAAAATACAGCACGATGCCGTGCAGCACCGGGCTCAGCACCCGACGACCCAAATGGCGTACGCCCCACGCGGTGAGCTTCATCAGCAGGAAACTGCCGCGCTCTTCGTGTTTGGCCCAGTGCTTATTGCTCATCGCCGTACCTCCCGGTAGGAGTGAACTTGTTCGCGAAGACAATTTTTCAAGCGCCAATCATGCGTCGGATGTACCCCTGCTTTCGCGAACAAGTTCGCTCCTACGGGGTTTCCCGCAAACACATCGATCATGGCAACCACCGCCGCCACAGGATCAACGGGAAACGCCCCAACATGCCGAAGAACAGTTTGGTGTGCATTTTCGAGATCAGCGCGTTGTCGTGGAACATGCGGAAGTGCGACAGGCCGTCCTGCGGGTAATGCACCTTGGTTGGCAGCCAGTGCATGGGTTGATTCAACCACGACAGGCGAACCAGGATTTCCGAGTCGAAATCCATGCGTTTGCCGAGCTGCACGGTGTTGATCAGATGAAGCACCGGCGCCAACGGATAAACCCGAAAGCCGCACATGGAGTCTTTGATCTGCAGGGACAGGCTGTTGACCCATACCCAGAAGTGCGTGAGGTAACGGGCATACAAACGGCCTTTGGGCACGCTGGCATCGTATTGCGGATAACCGCAGATCAACGCATTGGGCTGCTGGCGTGATGCCTCAAGGAACAGGTTGATGTCAGACAGATCATGCTGACCGTCTGCATCGACTTGCAGTGCATGGCTGAAGCCCAGACGCTGGGCTTCACGGAAGCCCGCCATGACCGCGCCGCCTTTGCCCTGATTGACCGGTAGCGTGACCAGATAAACGTTGTCGCCTTGCGCCAGTTCACGCAGCACCGCGGCGCAGGACGGGCTGCTGGCGTCATCCACCAACACACACGGCAAACCAGCGGCGAGCACCGCCTGAACTACCGCAGGCACCGCCAGTTCATGGTCGAAAACCGGGATGATTGCGCAGGGGTTATGCATGCTTACTCCCTGTTGGAGCGAGGCTTGCCCGGGAATGCGTTAGGGACTCTGTGGGAGCGAATTCATTCGCGAAGAAGGCCGAACTGAAAAGCATCTTTGCCTGACACACCGCTTTCGCGAATGAATTCGCTCCCACAGGGGATGCGCTCGGGTTTAAATCAAACTTATGACAGGGAATGAGTTTCCTGTAGGAGCTGAGGAGCACCGCGAGGCTGCGATAAGGGTGTGTCAGGCAAGCCGCTATCGCAGCCTCGCGGTGCTCCTCAGCTCCTACAGAGTTGATGTTTGTCGCGTGACAGTGCAGCGGCAGGAAAGCGTCCGTGGCCGCTTTTAAATCAAACATCGCCCACCTCCAGCAATATCCGGCCGCTCGAGCACGCCGCGTCGCCGTTGCGGAAGGCAAAGTACAGCTTGCCGCGCTCGGCGTCGAAGCGCAGGGTCAGGCTGATCTGGTCGCCGGGGCGGACCAGTTGCTGAAACTTGAGAACTTCCATACCGGCAAATTTCGACGGCATGTCGAGCAGGCGCTGACCCAGCGCCATGGCCCAGTTCACTTGAACCACACCCGGCAATACCGGAGCTGTCGGGAAGTGTCCGCTGAAGTACGCCAGGTCCGGTGGCACGCTCAATTGCAGCTGCCACTCGCCATCAATGTTCTGTTGCGCCAGCACTTCCGGTTCTTTTCCGCGAGGGGCCATTAACAGCGCCTGAACCTCGGCTTGAGGCAGTTTGCCCTGTGCGTTGAGTGGCAGCTGACGCAGCATGCGCCAGCGACGAGGCAGGGCAATGGCTTCGCAATGGCCGTTCAAGTGCTGGCGCAGGGTTTGCGTCAGATTGCGTCGGCCTAGATTGCGCAGGGCGTGTAAGCCTGCTGCGCTGAGCACCACCAATGCGCCAAGCGATGCGCGATTTTCCTGCACCACGCCTAGACGCGCTTCACTGACCCATTCATGGCTGACCAGTGCCTGCTCCAATAGCGGCAGGGAAATGCGCTTTTCTTCGAGTTTGACGATGCGATCCAGCCGGCCAAGCAGTTCAAATCGGCCGTCGTTGGCCATGCGCACCGCGTCGGCGGTTTGTTCGATGTGACCTGCCGGCATATAGGTCGAGCTGATGCGCAAGGCACCGTCGGCATCTTGGCCCAGTTCGACACCTGAGAAGGCCTGCCAGAGGTTGTCACCCTGACGCCAGCCGATACCGCCGGTTTCCGAGCTGCCCAGGATTTCAGTCGGCCACTGGCCCAGACGCTGATGCAGGCTTGCAGATGCCTCTGCAGGCAGTGCGCCGCCAGAGGAAAATACCCGGCGCACCTTGCCCAGACTCGGCCAGTCGAGGTTGTCGCCCATGCGCTTGAGCAATGCTGGGCTGGCCACCCAGGCGAAGTGCGGGAATTCGCGACTGGCGCGCTGCAAGTCTTCCGGGAACGGCAGCTGTTTGCGAACGAAGCAACGCCCCGCGCTCAAAGGCCACAGCACGCGAAACAGCAAACCATAGATGTGCTGAGTTGCCACGCTGCCGATGATGCAGGCCGCGCCCAGTTCTGCGCCCCAGAGTTGTTCCAGCGCATCGACTTCATTGGCCAACTGCCGCAAGCGCTTTTCGATCAGCTTGGGTTCACCGCTGGAGCCGGACGTACACAGGCTCAGGCAGCACTCATCCAGATCCAGGAGGGCAGGCGGCAATGGCTCGGCGTGCAGTTCATTCAGCTTGCGGTCGCCCGGCAGATCAGTCAGCCAGGCATCTACATGACCGGACCAGCGCTCGCGGGTCTGGGCTTGCAGGTCGGCGGGCAGCAATACGCTGATGCCCGCGCGCCAGGCTGCAAATAGCGCAACTGCAAGCTCGCCAGCATCTTCCAGATGCACGGCCAGTCGCTTGATGCCCTGAGCTTGCAGGCCCGCCGCTACGCTCAGTGCCTGCTCGCAGAACTGCGAGTGGTTCAGCGCCGGAGCCTGCGTCAGCTCACGGGCTGACTGCGGGTCCAGCAGCAGGTGTTCGGGTTTAATCCAGTCAACAACCATCCGGTTCATGCATTCCATTTCATGCCGCGCCTCTGACTCGGCGGCGGACTAACCATTCGCCTGCAAACAGCAGGCCCATCAATCCGTATGAAACAAGTCCGGTGTACAGCGCCCACCAGGACAGCGGAGCCCACAGCGTCAGACCCGCTGCGATCAGCCCGTTGGCCAGAAAGAAACAGCACCACACCACCGTGACCTGGCGTGTGTAGCGGACAGCTTTTTCCGACAATTGCGAATTACCCAAACGCGCCATGCGTTCGACGATCGGCGGGCCGTAAATCAGGCTCATGCCAAACAGGCTCAGCATTGAGGCGCTGATCAATACCGGGTACCAACGTAGCAATTCAGCGCTGTCGAGCAGACCCAGCAGCAGGCAGAAGCCAACGGCGATCAGTGCCGTGATCAGTGTGGCGGGCCGCTTGCGCGCGGTCAGCGCACGTCCCAGCCACAAGACACCCAGCAGCAACGCAAACTGCCAGGGCGCGAAGTGTTCGGTGCCGTAGTAAACCGCGAACGGGTACAACGCACCCGCCAGCAATAGACCCAGACCGATCAGCCGCTTCATGCTGCGGTGTTGGCTAGACGGTAAACCGCCTCGACGACATCGTTGACGGTGCGCACCGCCTTGAACTCTTCGGCAGCGATTTTGGTGCCGGTCTTGCGTTTGATGTGGTCGATCAGGTCCACGGCGTCAATGCTGTCAATTTCCAGATCCTGATAAAGATTGGCTTGCAGAGTGACTCGCTCAGGCTCAAGTTCGAACAGCTCTACCAGCGCATCGCGCAGGATTTCGAAGATGTCTTCACGGGTTTGCATGTCAAATCCTCAGGCCGCTTGTCGTGCGCTGACAAAAGCCGCAAGGCTGTCGACGCTGGTGAAATGGTCACGGGTGTCTTTGGCGTCCGCATCGATCTTGATGCCGTAACGCTTCTGGATCGCCAGCCCCAGTTCCAGGGCATCTACGGAATCAAGACCCAGCCCCTCACCAAAGAGGATCTGGTCGTTGCCAATGTCGTGAGTGCTGATGTCTTCGAGGCCCAGGGCGTCGATGATCAACTGCTTAATGTCTTGATGTAGAACGCTCATCCAAGGCGAGCTCCCTGATGAAGTAGTGATGCAGGTGGTCGTTGAGCTTGCGCGACGCAACAGGCGCCGGGCCTAGCGCAGCAAAGGCTTGTGGGTCTATATCGGCGCCAACGCGCAAACTGAAGTGCACACGCCGTAAAGGGATGCGATACCAGGGTTCGGCCTTGGTCAGCGTCGTCGGGCTGACCTGAATGACGACCGGAGTGATCACCGAGGCACCACGCAAGGCAATGGCCGCCGCGCCGCAATTTCATCGCGGCGCGCAACCGGGCTGTGTCCGGGTGCCTTCCGGGAATACGATCAGGGTCTGGCCATCGCGCAGGGCGTCAGCGGCGGTGTCGAGCATCTCGGCGCTGCCGTCGTTGCTGATGTAACCGGTGGAACGCACCGGTCCACAGGTAAAGGGGTTTTCCCACAGGCTGTGTTTGACGACGCAGTTGGCGTCGCGCACCAGCCCGATCAGAAACACCACATCAATCAGTGACGGGTGATTGGCGATGATCATCTGGCCTGGGCGACCCAGGCGTTCTGCGCCTTCTATTTCGTAAGTCAGTACGCCGTTTCTCGCCATACGCTGGATGAACACCCAGAACAGGCGGCTAATGGTGCGCCTGGCCCGCTGGCGCTTTTTAGCCTGATCGCCTGGCAAGCAGCGCAGTAGCGGGAAATACAGCAAGCGCAGGCACAGCCCGCCCAACCCGAACAGGGCAAAGCACATCGCGGTAGCGAACAGGCGCCAGTAATAGGCGTCCTGACGCTTTTTCAGTGGTTGCGTTGCCAGTTCCATAACCGGTTCTTCCAGGCGTGTCGGCAAGTGTGTTGTTCAGTGTTGAGCGTTCGCAGCAGATTCAGCGCGTGGGGCCATTCGCTACAAGGCAGTTCCTCTGCGCTGGCCGGTTGCAGGGTCAACTGCCAGTCCGTTCCCGGGGTCAGCAGCAGGCCAACGGCGTACGGGAAGGGCACGTCGTTTATCCAGTCTGCATAGGCGAGGGGCGGCTGTTCTTCGGTCACGATCAGCAGCACCGCAGGCGCACCTTCTGCCAACAGTGCGGCCGCTTCGAACGCGCCATGCTCCAGACCGTCGCCCGCCGCAGCCAGAGCCGTCATTTCGCTGGTTTCACCGCGCATGATCGACCACAGGCCAATGACCGCGTTGTGCACGGACAGGCTGAACTGGGTCGGCGACAAGGGCTGGCTATCAGCGACATCACGCAGAATTTCGAAGGTGCGTGGTGTTTCACCGTGGCGCGAGACAAAGACCAGCGGCAGCCGCTCGTGACCGTCAGCCAGCGGCCAGCCCACGGCGAATGCCATGCGAGCCAGACGACCCAGGCGGCGGCGCTGCATGGCAGGCAGGAACGACACATCAGGAGCCTCATCGCTACGCTGCAAAGGTGTCGGATGCCGACTCCATTGCTGCCAGTCGTCGACGTGAGTCAACCCCGGTGCCCAGGCGCGCCATTGTGCGATGTTGAACGTGATCAATGGATTATCTTCCCGCCCCTGCGGGCTACTGCTTACTGCGATATCGCTGGCGATCTGCCCGGAACTCGCTTGTTTCCGGTCAAACGTCGGGCATTATCCCGATGAGGGTGAACAGTAGCAATTTGTTAAAAACAAATATGTCGAAATTTGACACTTTTCCGGTGGGATTTTGTCGTGTGTGGTTGAAGCGCTCGCCGTTGTAACGTGCATTGCATAGACTCCAGTCACCAACCATTTTCCTGTACTCAATCCAGGCACCACGGAGGTCAACTCATGCGTCGGGTGGTTTTCAATCAGAAGGGTGGCGTTGGCAAGTCCAGCATCGCCTGCAACCTGGCAGCGGTCAGTGCTCATGAAGGGTATCGGACGTTATTGATCGATCTTGATGCTCAGGCCAATTCGACTCAGTACCTCACCGGTCTGACGGGGGACGACATCCCCATGGGCATTGCGGAATTCTTCAAGCAGACCCTGTCGTCCGCGCCGTTTGCGAAGAAAAATCACGTCGATATCTACGAAACGCCTTTCGACAACCTGCATGTCGTTACCGCGACCCCGGAATTGGCGGATCTGCAGCCCAAGCTGGAAGCCAAACACAAGATCAACAAGCTCAGAAAGTTGCTGGACGAGCTAAGCGAGGATTATGAGCGGATTTACCTGGATACGCCGCCAGCCCTGAATTTTTATGCGGTTTCGGCGCTGATCGCCGCTGATCGCGTATTGATTCCTTTCGATTGCGACAGCTTTTCCCGTCAGGCGCTGTACGGCCTGATCAAGGAAGTGGAAGAGCTGCGGGAAGATCACAACGAAGACCTGCAAGTGGAAGGGATCATCGTCAACCAGTTCCAGCCACGGGCCAGCCTGCCGCAGCAGATGCTTGACGAACTGATCGCCGAGGGGCTGCCTGTGTTGCCGGTGTATTTGAATGCGTCGGTGAAGATGCGCGAATCGCACGAGGCCAGCAAACCCCTGATCTACCTTGAGCCGCGCCACAAACTGACCCAGCAGTTTGTGGAGCTGCATCATTGGCTGGAGACCAATGCTTAGGGTGATGCATTGGCAATCATGACTTGTAGGAGCCATCGGAGGTTACGACGGTCGCGAAGCGGAGTGTCAGACAGACCACCATCGCAGCCTTCGGCAGCTCCTACAGAAAGTGTATTGGTCTGAGCGACTACGTTTTGCTTGCTGAGCGAAGGTCGCAGGGCCTTATTCCCTCCTTCACTGCAGCATTCATCCTGTCTGCCACGAGCTTTGCCCGTTTGGCCAGGCCCTTGGGGATATCAATGGCTGCATCCATGTCTGCCGCCAGGGTTTGCTGGGTCGCGATCAACTGATGACTGCCAACGTCGCACTCGCACTTGACGTTATGACCGTGCGTTGCGACGGCGATGTATTCATCAATGAACGTCGGGTTGCCCTGAGCGATGTAGCCAACGGTCTCGCAGGCCGGGCACCACACCGGGTCGCCCATCCGCGCGAGTCTGCGCAGGTCCATGAGTTGAGTCGCCGATGCACTCAATACAAATCCACCGGTCGTGGTTGGATCGTCTTCCCTGACTACGTATGACATGGATGTACTTCCGTTAAGCGAGTCGGAAGCAAATCCTAGGTCTGAATAACGAAGTCGGGAGCGACAAATCGCTGTTTCGGAAAGGCCCTACGGAAAAATCAGCAAAGCGAACGCACAGGCTTCCCCGGAACGACTCAGATGCCCTGACTTTTCAACCACGCCAGTAATTGCTGCAACGGGAAAGCACCGCTTTGACGGGCAACTTCCTGACCATTGCGGAACAGAATCAGGCTGGGGATCGACCGAATGCCCAACTGTCCTGACAATTGCGGGTTCGCCTCACTGTCCAGCTTGGCCAGTCGGCAGCGTCCGGCCAACTCGCTGGCGGCCTGTTCGAAGATCGGCGCGAAGGACTTGCACGGTCCGCACCACTCGGCCCAGACGTCCACCAACAGTGGCAAGTCGCCTTTGATCTGGCTGGCGTAATCACCTTGGGTGAGGTTGAACGGCGCGCGCAGCAACACCTGTTGCTTGCAGCGGCCACATTTAGGCTGGTCGCCCAAGCGTTCATTGGGGATTCGATTAAGCCCGTTGCAATGCGGGCAGGGGATCAGCATCGGTTCTGACATGAGGCCTCCAAAATCTAGTGACGTGCAGATTGTACTGCTCGGTTCCCGCCTGGCTGTAACTGGTTTGGGGTGATTAATGCCCCTAGGCTGGTTTCAACGGTTCAGTGACGGAGCAAAGCATGAAAACCCTCGGCGTTATAGGCGGCATGAGCTGGGAATCCACGGCCACTTACTACAAGTTGCTCAACGAAGGTGTTCGTGACGCGTTGGGTGGCCTGCACTCGGCGCCGATTCTCCTGCATTCAGTCGACCTCGCGGGTATCGCTACGTTGCAGAAATTCGGTAAGTGGGACGTTGCGGGTGAGCAGTTGGCACACGTCGCGCAAGGTTTGCAGCGAGCCGGTGCAGGTGCGCTGCTGCTGGCCACGAACACCATGCACAAAGTCGCCCCCGCCATCGAAGCTGCGGTGGACATTCCGCTGCTGCACATCGGTGATGCGGTCGGCTTGGCTCTGCAAGCCAGTGGCGTATCCCGCGCCGCGCTGCTGGGCACGCGCTTCACCATGCAGGAAGACTTCTATCGTAATCGTATTGCGCAGCGCTTCGGCATTGAATGCCTGCTGCCGGACCCCCAAGCGATGGCCGAGATTGACCGAGTGATCTTCGCAGAATTGTGCGTGGGTCAATTCAATCAGCCGGCTCGGGACTACTACCTGAACGTACTTGAGCAGCTTCGCGATCAGGGCGCGGAGGCGGCGATTCTGGGTTGTACCGAAATCGGGTTGTTGCTTGATGGCGCAAAAAGCCCGCTGCCGTTGATCGACAGTGCTGAGCAGCATGTGGCGATGGGGTTGCGGTGGTTGCTTGAGTTGTAGGATTGGTCTATTTTTGAGTATCGCAGTTTGCGATATCTGATTTCGTGATTAACATCCTCTCGTGAAATACGACTTGGGATGGCTGATGCGGGTAATCACTGAAAAGCGGATATGGGAAGCGAAGGAGAAATGGCCGCGATCTGCCATCGCGTTGGACGCATGGTACCGATTGGTTAAAGCATGCCGTCCCACAGACTTTGCAGCCATGCAGACTGTGTGAAAACTACTGCGCTCGGCAATACTGCGTTAAAAACAGGCGAAAAATGCTCATTTAGAACACCTAGACTCCGCTTTTTCGCCTGTTTTTGCCTTGTCTTGCCGTCGCTCGCTACGTTTTCACACAGTCTGCATGAGGGCGATTTTCCCAAGCATCGACAAGGTCGGCCCGCTGCATGTTTTTGATATCGGCAACAAGATAAGACTGATCGCGTGGGTTAGTTATTCAGCACAGCGGATCTACATTAAGCACGTACTCGATCACTCCGAGTATGACAAAGGTAAGTGGAAGGATTAATCATGAGCGCTCTCATCAAGCAGGCGGCAGAACATTGGCCTTTTGTCTCTCCTCTATTGCGCAGGCCTCAGGACGAAGCCGATTACGATGCGCTGGTGGATTCGCTGGACGAATTGTTAGCCCTTACCGGCGATGATGAGTCACACCCGCTAAACAGTCTTGTACTTCTGGTTGGCGACTTCATTGAGGCTTATGACCACAAACATCGCCCCATGCCTACGGCTTCAGGCGTTGAGACTCTGCGGTACCTGATGGGTGAGCACGGGTTGAATCAAGGAGATTTGCCTGAAGTCGGAACCCAGTCGGTCATTTCTGAAATCTTGAGCGGCAAGCGGCAGCTCAATGTGCGTCAGATACGTTACCTGTCCCAGCGGTTTGGTGTTCCTGCTGATGTGTTTTTTTAAGTGGGGGAACTTCCTCTGAAACTGTTCTGAATGACGAAAACTGTGGAGTGGATAGAGGCTATCCGGCCCCAATAATGATCGCGCTTTACTGACTGTGCTTCGTTTATTCCCTCCCTCTCCCGCGCGTTACATAGTTATAAAAAACGCCGTCATAATGGCCCCTGCTATAGGGCGCTTCTTACAGTAAATAAAGATCCCTCTGAAAATTAGCTTTTTATAAGGCTGTTTGTCCAGTGGTTACGGGCTATTGCCTAAGATGCATTCGTTTGGATAGTTGTAAGTTTTTTTGTGGGGCGCTACCGTTTCCTCAAGTTTCAATACAAACAAATTTGATTTTTATTTAAGGTATTCCAATGAAAAGGATTTATGTTCTGGCGCCGTTGGCGTTGGTTTTAATGGTGGCTGTCTGAGTGATCATATGTGTGGTTCTTTCTTTGTGTTGGTTTTTGTTTGGATTTTATTATTATCGTTGGAGAGTTTGTATGGTTTCTAATGTTAATCTGTCTTCTTCCCCAATAGCTACAAGCTCCACTATCAAGAGCGGGTACTCTAATACCACCGGCATTGATAAGCCCGTCCAGGACATCTCAAAAAAAGCGGACACCGCCAGCGTCTCAACGCTCTCTCGCCAACTCGGCGAAAGCGCCGTGCGTGCCGAAGCCCGCGAGAAGAGCATGACGCGTGAGCAGTTGGGTGAATATGCGAAAAGTGTGGTGGATCAAATCCTGGGGCATTCGTATGCCGCTAACAAAGCCCGACACGACGCAGAGGTCCCGGAAACCAGCGACCCCGTGCTGATCGAGCGAGCCAAGCTGGCCACAATCTACGTCAATAAATCTGTGGCCCAGGACCCTACTGCAAGAAATCCATTTGCGGACCTCACGCTTGAGCAGGCGGTTCTTATTGCGTACGACGATAAAGGCTCGTACACGGTCAATGAACGGCAGGCTGCCTGGGCTCGCAGTGCGAGTCTGGAACAGCAATGGCGAACAGGATCAATAGCCCGAGGAGGGCAGGAATATAACAGCTGCGGTAAGAGGCCCAAGTTCATGACCGAATGCCTCGAACATTACAGAGCACTGCCTGCCATTGAGCGAGCTCGCTACGATAAGGGTTATGAAAGTCGTCTTGAAACCAACATCACGGAACAGGGCGGTTCGCGCAAGTCCAGTGAGCGAACGTTGAACTTATACGAAATCCTCGCGGGTATTCAGTTGCCGGAAAAGAAAAAAGAGCAACCTGTACCGGGTAAAAATAAACCTGAGGCGGTAAAGCCGATTGTCGACGCTGTTAAGCCCTGTGCGACGATTCTTGATCCGCTCCCTGCCGCAAACAAAGTTAACTGATCTTCATCGCTTAGTCAGCTTAGAGGTCAATCCATGATTAACGCTGTCTCCAGCGCAAGTGCCGCAGTCGGCAAAGGTGCGCAGATTAATAACGTTTCCTCGACGACTGTGCAGAAAACAACCTCCGTCGCTTCTGATACAGCGAGAACTCAGTCAACGTTATCCATATTCTCTCGCCAACTGGCAGAAAGTGCTGTTCGCGCAGATGCTCGGGATAAAAGCATGGATCGTCATCAACTAGGAATTGAGAGCATCCGAATCCGGACAGGTTTGGTTGAATACGGCTGGCGATCAGATGAAACTGGCTATGTTACCGAGTATCCCGATACGACTGACCCGGAATTAAAGGAGTTCCGCGTTCTGACCCTGTTCGAGGTCATGGCCAAATACAAACACGCCTTCGGCAAAGGCACCCAGTCCGATACCCAAGGCGTGTCGCCCTTGATGACCGCCGACACGCCGATGTCAGCTCAACCACAGCCTGCAATCAAGACGAACAACTGATCTCCAGATGCTTCCCCCAATCAGGTGGACGCTGGGCGTAGCCAGCCATGCCCGGCTGCTCGTTGAACGGATCACTGAGCACTTTATGCAACCGGCGGACTTCTTCGTAGTCGCCGTTCTCGGCGGCGTCGATGGCTTGTTGTGCCAGATAGTTGCGCAGGATGTAGAGCGGGTTGACCGCATGCATGCGCGTTTGGCGTTGCTGGTCGGTGCCGTTGTCTTCGCGGCTGATCCGCGCCAGATAGCGTTCGGCCCAGTTGTCGAAGCCTTTGATATCGACGAAGTCGTCACGCAGTAACTGCAATGCCTGTACGGCGGGGTCGTTACCGAGGCGGCGGAAGAACAGTGTGTAATCGATGCCGCTGTTCTGCATCAGCTTGAGCAAACCGCTGATCAGTTCGCCATCGTTGTCTTCGGCACTGGTCAAGCCCAGACGACGGCGCATCAGGTCCTGGTAGTGGGCCTCATAGAGCGGCAAAAACAGCCCTATGGTCTCGCGCAAGGCGTCGACGCTGATGAATGGCGTCAATGCCTGAGCCAACGCGCTGAGGTTCCATTGGGCAATGGGCACCTGATTGCTGAAGGCATAGCGGCCTTCATGATCCGAGTGGTTACAGATGAAGTTCTGGTCGAAGTCATCAAGAAACGCGAACGGCCCGAAATCAAAAGTGATGCCCAGAATCGACATGTTGTCGGTGTTCATCACCCCGTGGCAGAAGCCGTAGGCTTGCCATTTGGCGATCAGCTCGGCGTTGCGCTCGACGATTTCCTTGAACATCGCCAGGTACGGCTCGGCCTGTTCCAGACATTGCGGGAAGTGCATCGCTAGCACGTGCTCGCCCAGTTCCTTTAGCTGCTCAGGTTGCTTGGTGTAGTAGAAGTATTCGAAGCTGCCAAAGCGCACATGACTTTGTGCCAGACGCAGCACCATCGCGGCGCGTTCCTGTTTCTCGCGCCATACCGGCGTGCTGGAGCCGATGACGCAACCTGCGCGACTGCTCGGAATACCCAACGCGTACAGTGCTTCAGAGGCCAGAAACTCGCGGATCGATGAGCGCAACACCGCGCGCCCGTCGCCCATTCGGGAGTAGGGCGTCTGCCCGGCGCCTTTGAGATGCAGGTCCCAGTGTTCGCCAGCCGCGTTATACACCTCGCCCAGCAGCAATCCTCGGCCGTCGCCCAAGCGCGGGTTGTAGGAGCCGAATTGATGACCTGAATAGACCATCGCCCGTGGATCGGCATCCGCCCAGAGTTTGTGCCCGCTGAAGATTTCAGCGAATAACGGCAGTTCGGCCTGTGCGGGGTCGAGGTCAAGCAGTGCCAGTGCGGCATCGCTGGCGACTACCAGCCGGGGCTCGGCAATGGGTTCAGGCAGAACCGAAGTGGAGAACGCATCGCCCAGGCGGGCAAAACGATTGTCGAAGGTGAGTTCGTCGAGGGCTTTCACAGGCCTTCTCCAGCAGAATGTCCGAGCATTCTGCTGGGTTGGTCCGGATGCGTCCAGTTGGTGGCTGGGTATAGGAGACCTGCAGGTTCATTCGATGGCCGCGCTGTCTCGCGGAAAACATTGGACCTGTAGGAGCTGCCGAAGGCTGCGAAGCATTTCTCCGGATACACCGCGATCGCAGCCTTCGGCAGCTCCTACAGGTCCAATGTTTGCTTCGCGACAGCGCTGTGTCAGGGTACAGAGCGATCTCCTGCAGAATTCTGCAACCGGCTTTAATCCAGCCGCAGCTCCGGCGGCTCTGGCTGATCCTTCGGCGCAGGTTTGACCGGCTCTGCAGATTCAAGCTTGAGCGGGCCGCTTGGTTTTGGCTCTTCGTCCGTAGGCACCAGCTTGTATTCCTGCCCGCTGAGATTCTTGAGGTAGACCTCCATCTGCCGGAACGAGATGTTGATGTGCTGCTTCTTGAACTCTTTATTGATGAAACGGTTGATTTCGTCGAGCACCGGGTTGCGGTCGCCGAGATCGCGCACGTGCATGCGCAGCTCATGATCGAGCGTGCTTTCGCCGAAGTTCAGGAAATACACGATTGGCTCCGGGTCCTTGAGCACGCGCGGGTTATCCCGGGCTGCCTTGAGCAGTAACGTGCGAACCAAATCCAGGTCAGAGCCGTAATCCACGCCGAGTTTTAGAGTCACCCGGGTGATGGTGTCGGTCAGCGACCAGTTGATCAGTTGCCCGGTAATGAACGTCTTGTTCGGGACAATAATGTCCTTGCGGTCAAAGTCGGTAATGGTCGTGGCGCGGATGCGGATTTTGCTGACCGTACCCGACAGGTTGCCGATGGTGATGGTGTCGCCAATCCGCACCGGACGCTCAAACAGGATCATGATGCCCGAGATAAAGTTCGCGAAGATCTCCTGCATCCCGAAACCAAGGCCCACCGACAGTGCCGCTACCAGCCATTGCAGCTTGTCCCAGCTCACGCCGAGCGCCGACAGCGTCGACACGAAGCCGATACCGGCAATGGCGTAAGAGAGCAGGGTGGTGGTCGCGTAAGCACTGCCTTGAGCCAGGCTCAAGCGTGACAACACCAGCACTTCCAGCAAGCCGGGCAGGTTACCTGCCAACACGAACGTAATGCCAATGATCACCAGCGCGCCGATCATGTCGCCGAGGCTGATCGGCACCATGCTCATGGTGGCCCCAGTGCCGCTGGTGTATTCGTACAGAGTGATGTTGTCCAGGTACGAGAACACGGTGATGAGATCCGACCACACCCAGTACAGCGCAGCCACGAAGCCGGCCAGCAGTGCCAGACGAATCAGACGCAGCGATTGCTGGTTGACCTGTTCGATGTCGAGCGTCGGCTCTTCGACCACCGCATCACCATCGCCCGCTTCTTTGGCTGCCTGACGCTTGGCCAGTGCCCGCTGATAGGCCAGACGTCGTGCAGCAACGCTCAGACCGCGCACGAAGGCTGCCTCGATGACCAGCCAGAGCATCATCAGGTACAAGGTGTCGATCAGACGGTCACTGAGTTTCAGCGCGGTGTAGTAGTAGCCGAAGCACACCGCGACAAACAGGGCGATAGGCAGCGCAGTAAACGCCATGCCCATGGTTTTGCGGAACAGCGAAGCGTTGTGATTGCTCGGGCTGGTCAGCAGCAGACGGCCAAGCAGCCATGCCATCAGCGCATAGCAGGTCAGTACCACGCCAATGCCCAGCACGTCGTCGGCGAGTGCGGCAGGTTGATGTTCGGCCACCGCCACAACCGCGACCAGCGCCAGTACGACCAGGCCAAGCTTGCGCATCCAGCCCTGAAGGAATTCGACCTGCGCCTTTTCCCAGCGGAAATGCAGTTGTGCCACGCCGCCCGGCGCAAGGATCCGGTAGGCGGTGTAGAACACCAGCCACGCCAGTGCGATTTGCAGCAGTGCTTCGCCCAGGTTGGCGTTTTGCCCGCGTGCGTCAATTTGCAGGGCATAACCACACAAGGCCAGCGCCAAGGCAACCGGCATTGCCAGCAGGATATTGATCAGAATCGCCAGCGGCGTCTGCAACTGGCTGTCACGTTTGAAGTGGCCGATATCGGCATGCAGCTTGTTGAGTTTGTTGTAGAGCGCTTTGCGTCTCCACGTCAGCACGCCGATCAACAGCAGCAGCGGCAGGAACAACAAGGGGCGCTGGGTCAGACCATCACTCAGCTCGCTGGCGCTGGAAGCGATGGGCAAGGTCGCCACCTGTTTTTGCAGACGTGGCCAGATGCCCTGGAACCACTCCACATCGAGGGGCTTGTTGCTGGGGATCCAGAACATCTGCTCATCCAGCGTCTCGCGCAGGCTGATGGCGGTGCTGACCAACTGCTTCTGATTGAGCTGCAAGGTGATGGATTCATTGAGCAGTGCGCTGAGTTCGCGGTTCAGTCGTTCCAGCAGATCGCTGCGGGTCACGGCCAGGTCCAGCAAGGTTTTGCGCAACTGTGGAGTGATGTCCGCTGGCTGCTGAGTAGCCAGCAGCTTTTCAACGTAGGCCACCGGGCTGCTCATCGCCTCACGCTGCTGATTGACCTCGAACTGATACAGGCGGATGTCGGCGATTTCGTCTGCCAGGCCTTTGTCCAGTTGCAGATGTGGCAGCGATTGCTTCTGTTTGTAGAGAATCTTCGACAGCAACAGGCTGCCGCGCAGCACGTTGATCTGCTCGTCCAGCGCCTGATCAGTCTGGGTCAGGTTATCCAGCTGTTGTTTGGTCTTGAGGTTCTGTTGGGTTAGTTCGTTGAGGCGGTCGGTGCCGCGCAGTAAATAGTCGGAGAGCTTGAGGTTGGCGGCGCTTTCGGTCGCCAGCAGGCTGCTGCTCCCGGCTTTCTGCGCTTCCAGAGACAGTTGGGTCACCGTCTGCTGGGACTGGGCGCGGCGCTTTTCGTTGATCAGGTTTTGCAGTTCCTGAATTTCCTGCTCCTGACGGCTGACTTTCTCTACCAGCAGGTCATGCTGGCTGTTGCCCAGATCCTGCAACTGGCTGTTGCCCGCCAGTTCCTGACGGCGCAATACATTCAAGGCATTGATTGACGCCAGCTCAGCATTGAGCTGAGTACGTTGTTCAGCGCTGAGGGTTTTACCGTTGTCTTTACCCAGCTTGAGAATGCTGTTGATTTGCTGGATGCGGTTCTGATTATTACTGATCTCGGCCTGAGCGCGTTCAGGACGAGTCTGGGCAGTAATGACCATGCTGCTGGCATCGCTCAAGGCTTTTTGCAATTCGCCTTGCAGAGTGCTGCGCTCGCTGAGCATGTTTTCCAGCTGCGGCACGTCAAGACTGCCGTAGCGCTGGGCGACGGGGATGATTTTGCTGCCTTTGAGGCGCGTCAGTTCCCGCTGGTTTTCCGAGATCTGCTTCTGCGCGTCGTTCAGTTGCTGCTTGAGCGCAGTGAGCTTTTTCTCGTTATCGCTTTTGCTGTCGATAAAGCCCAGGGTCTGTTCCAGCACCTGCTGCAGGGCTTTTTGGTCTGCATCGGGCAGTTTGCGGTCGGCGATCTTGTCCAGGCTCTGCTGCACGGCCTCGCGCGTGGGTGGATCGGCAGCCAGTACCGGGAAAGACGACAGGCAAAAGCCGAGCAGGATGGCAGCAAAGAAATTACGCAGGGGCAACATAGACACCGGTCGAGCTGATCGAATAGAAGGGCAGTTTAGAGGAACAAACCAGGACCTGGGTTGCTTCCTTCGGGGAATCTGACGCCGACTTTGAGGATCTTGTTCCCCTCCATCACTGCAACTGTCCAAATAGTTCCATTCCATTCGATCTGATCGCCGACAATCGGCTCGCCGCGATTCTTCTGCACAATGAACTGACTCAACGGCATGTTGCCGTCCTGACCGTCCAGTTTCAGACCGTACAGGGCAGCAACTGCGCTCAGTTGAGCGTCGCCTTCCAGCACGAAGTCGCCGAAGAAACGCAGGTCCAGACCACGTTGCGGCGCCTGGCTGAACAGTTTGCCCAGGGCGGGCAGGTCATGTTCGTGACCGATGACACACAGCAGGTCATCGACTTCCAGTGTTGTACTGCCCGACGGGTGAAGCAGTTGCTGGCCGCGGAACAGGGCGGCGATGCGCGTGCCTGCGGGCATTTTCAGTTCGCGCAGGGCGGCACCGATACACCACTTTTCAGCGCCCAGGCGGTAGACGAACAACTCCCACTCGCTGGTGACGTGGACTTCCAGAGGCGCACGGGAAATCGGCGCAGGCTCGGGCGGGACAGTCACTTTGAGCAGCTTGGCCACCCACGGCAGGCTGGTGCCCTGTACCAACAGCGAAACCAGCACGATGAAGAACGCCAGATTGAAGTACAGCTGCGCATTCGGCAGGTTGGCCATCAGCGGGAACACCGCCAGAATGATCGGTACTGCACCGCGCAAGCCTACCCAGGCAATAAACGCCTTTTCACGTCCGTGGAAGGCTTTGAACGGCAGCAGCCCCACCATGACCGAAAGCGGGCGTGCGACGAGGATCATCCACAGCGCCAGGCCCAGCGCCGGTATCGCAATCGGCAGCAGGTCGTGGGGCGTGACCAGCAGGCCCAGCACCAGAAACATACCGATCTGCGCCAGCCAGGCCATGCCGTCAAGCATGTGCAAAATACCGTGACGGCTGCGAATCGGGCGGTTGCCCATCACCAGCCCACACAGGTAAACCGCCAGAAAACCGCTGCCGTGGATGGCGTTGGTCAGGGCAAACACCGCCAAACCGCCAGAAATAACGAGAATCGGATACAGGCCGGTCGCCAGATTAATGCGGTTTACCAGCTGCAACATGAGCCAGCCACCGCCCAGACCGATCACGCCGCCGATACCGAATTCGCGAATGAGATGGACCAGCAGGCTCCATTCCAGATTGGTCTGGCCGTTGGCGAGCATGCCGATCAGGGTCACGGTGAGGAAAACCGCCATCGGGTCGTTACTGCCGGATTCGATTTCAAGGCTGGCGGTTACTCGCTCATTCAGGCCTTTACCGCCCAGCAGGGAAAACACCGCAGCCGCGTCTGTTGATCCGACGATAGCGCCGATCAACAAGCCCTGAATCATGTTCAGATTAAACAGCCAGGCCGCGACCATGCCTGTCAGAGCCGTCGTAATAAGGACTCCGATCGTTGCCAGCGACAGCGCGGGCCACAACGCCACCCGGAAACTGGAGACCCGCGTTCGCAAGCCGCCATCGAGCAGAATCACTGCCAGCGCAAGGTTGCCCACCAGATACGCGGTGGCGTAGTTGTCGAAAATAATCCCGCCGCCATCCACGCCCGCGACCATGCCGACCGCCAGGATAATCACCAGAATCGGGATGCCCAGACGCGAAGAAATCGAGCTGACCAGAATGCTTGCACCCACCAGCAACGCGCCGATCAAGAACAGGCTGTTGATGGTTGTGGCATCCAAGGGCGTTTCTCCATGCAGAAAAGTCGATAACAAAAGAAGGGCAGTACGTTATGACCATGCAGTCACCGTGCCAACCGATTCTAACCTGTTGAATTGGTTGGCTGTCAAAGCATTGCTGTTGATTGACTGAACAGCGGTGTTTATGTCGATACACGGGCTGCGGATGTAACGTCCCCTTCGCGAATGAATTTGCGCGGGGCATCAACCGAGCCAGACACATACCCGGTAGGAGCGGATTCATCCGCGAAGGCGGCGGTACAGGCGACGGATATGCATTGAATGTAAGGGCCTCTTCGCGAATGAATTCGCTCCCACCGGGGGATGTTGGCGTACCCGTCAGTTGAGCCGGACACATGCCCGGTAGGAGCGGATTCATCCGCGAAGGCGGCGGTACAGGCGACGGATATGCA